>NZ_JAMMIN010000002.1:624974-730472 GCF_051702785.1 Salmonella sp. NW722 | reverse complement strand
ATTTTTCGTCCGAGGACGTTAAGAATCCGTATCTTCGAGTGCCCACACAGATTGTCTGATAAATTGTTAAAGAGCAGGTGCGACGCGGCTTTCAGCTCACCGTCGCGAGGTGGCGTATATTACGCTTTCCTCTTTTTGAGTCAAGCCTTTATTTTCGCTTTCCTCACAGACTTCTTAACGAAGCCTTTCTGACCCGGCGGCCTGTATGCCGTTGTTCCGTGTCAGTGGTGGCGCATTATAGGGAGTTATTAGAGCCTGACAAGACCTAAATGCAAAAAAAAGCTCAACCGTTCACTTTTCAAACAACATTTGAACCAAAAGCCTATTTTCGCCTGGTTTTTAAACAAAAACGAGCCCGTCAGGGCCCGTTTTATTCAAATTTGTGACTTACTGCACTGCCACAATACGATCATCATTGGCTTCAAGGCGAATCACTTTGCCAGGAACCAGTTCACCAGACAGGATTTGCTGCGCCAGTGGGTTTTCGATCTGCTGTTGAATAGCACGTTTTAACGGACGCGCCCCGTAGACCGGATCGTAACCGTTGGCGCTCAACAGTTTCAGCGCCTCGTCGGAGATATGGATTTCATAACCACGTTCTTCCAGACGTTTGTACAGACGCTGCAGCTGGATCTGAGCAATAGAAGCGATGTGTTGTTCACCTAACGGATGGAATACCACAACTTCATCAATACGGTTGATAAATTCCGGACGGAAGTTTTGGCTAACCACACCCAGCACCATCTCTTTCATTCGACCGTAATCCAGTTCGCCAAAGCGCTCCTGAATGAGATCGGAACCGAGGTTAGAAGTCATAATGACCACCGTATTACGGAAGTCGACCGTTCTCCCCTGCCCGTCAGTCAGCCGACCGTCGTCCAGCACCTGCAACAGAATGTTGAATACATCCGGATGCGCTTTTTCTACTTCATCCAACAAGATGACGGAATAAGGACGACGGCGTACCGCTTCCGTCAAATAACCGCCTTCTTCATAGCCGACATATCCCGGAGGCGCCCCGACCAAACGAGACACGGAGTGTTTCTCCATAAACTCAGACATGTCGATACGCACCATCGCGTCGTCGCTGTCGAACATAAAGTTAGCCAGCGCTTTACACAGTTCGGTTTTACCGACCCCGGTCGGCCCAAGGAACAGGAAGGAACCAATCGGACGGTTCGGATCGGACAGCCCCGCGCGGCTACGACGTATGGCGTTCGATACTGCTTCAACGGCTTCATTCTGCCCGATCACACGGCTGTGTAACTCTTGTTCCATACGCAACAGTTTTTCACGTTCGCCTTCCAGCATTCTGGCAACCGGAATACCGGTCCAGCGCGCCAGCACTTCGGCAATTTCCGCATCCGTTACTTTGTTACGTAACAGACGCATGGTTTTACCTTCCGACTGGGTCGCGGCTTCCAACTGTTTTTCCAGCTCCGGAATTTTGCCGTACTGCAGTTCAGACATTCGCGCCAGGTCGCCAACGCGACGCGCCTGCTCGATGGCGATCTTCGCCTGCTCCAGCTCCGCTTTAATAGTTTGCGTCCCAGAGAGCGACGCTTTTTCCGCTTTCCACTCTTCTTCTAACTCAGAATACTGGCGCTCTTTGTCGTCCAGTTCTTCATTCAGCATATCGAGACGTTTTTTACTCGCCTCGTCAGACTCTTTCATCAACGCCTGCTGTTCCAGTTTGAGCTGAATAATGCGGCGGTCGAGTCTGTCCAGCTCCTCCGGCTTAGAGTCAATCTGCATACGAATGCTGGATGCCGCTTCATCGATGAGGTCGATAGCTTTATCCGGCAACTGACGGTCGGCGATATAGCGATGAGACAATGTTGCCGCCGCCACAATCGCCGGGTCAGTGATCTGCACATGGTGGTGCAGCTCGTAACGTTCTTTCAGGCCACGCAGAATAGCAATGGTGTCTTCCACTGAAGGTTCTGCGACAAACACTTTTTGAAAACGACGTTCCAGCGCCGCGTCTTTTTCAATGTACTGACGGTATTCATCCAGCGTGGTGGCGCCCACACAGTGCAGTTCACCACGCGCCAGCGCCGGTTTCAGCATATTCCCGGCGTCCATGGCGCCATCGGCCTTACCTGCGCCAACCATGGTGTGCAGCTCGTCAATAAACAGAATGACGTTGCCTTCCTGTTTCGCCAGATCGTTCAGCACGCCTTTCAGACGCTCTTCAAATTCGCCGCGATATTTCGCCCCCGCCACCAGCGCGCCCATATCCAGCGCCAGCACGCGACGACCTTTTAAGCCTTCAGGGACTTCACCGTTAATAATGCGCTGCGCCAGCCCTTCAACAATTGCCGTTTTACCTACGCCCGGCTCACCGATCAAGACGGGGTTGTTTTTGGTACGACGTTGCAGTACCTGAATGGTACGGCGAATTTCTTCATCACGACCAATTACCGGGTCAAGCTTGCCTTGTTCAGCCCGCTCGGTCAGATCGACGGTATATTTTTTCAAGGCCTGACGTTGGTCTTCAGCCCCTTGATCGTTCACGCTTTCACCTCCGCGCATCTGTTCAATTGCCTGAGTGATATTGGCCGTGGTCGCACCGGCTGATTTCAGCAGATCGGTTAACGTGCCGCGAGACTCAAGCGCCGCCAGAACAAACAGCTCTGACGAAATAAAATTGTCCCCCCGTTTTTGCGCCAGCTTGTCGCAAAGGTTCAGTACGCGTACCAGTTCCGAAGAAGGCTGTACGTCGCCGCCGGTGCCTTCCACCTGCGGTAAACGGCTCAGCGCCTGATCGATAGCGGTGCGCAACTGGCCAGCATTAATGCCGGCGGAGGTTAATAAAGGACGTATCGATCCCCCTTCCTGGTTCAGCAAGGCGCTCATTAAATGAAGAGGTTCGATGAATTGGTTGTCGTGCCCCAGCGCGAGCGACTGGGCATCGGCAAGAGCAAGCTGGAATTTGTTAGTAAGACGATCCAGACGCATAACTCCTCCCATAACAGGTCAAAATTGCTACTGGAGATTAAATGAGGTCATCCCTCAATTATTCAAGGTGAATGACCTGAATTATGTGAAAAGAAAGTTACCCGTACCGGATCGTCTTGATTCTTTAGGTTATATCAGCCAAATAAAACTTGCCATACGACCTGTCGTCTTGTCGCGACGATAAGAGAAGAAAGTCTCACTTTCGCTAAAGGTGCAGCGATCCCCGCCATAGACATGTTCAACGCCGGTATTCGCCAGACGTTGGCGTGCAAGCTGATAAATATCCGCCAGAAATTTTTCCCCGTGCGGCAAAAATGCGCTATCGGCTTGCGCATCTTTTGCTAAAAATGCGTCACGCACTTCCGGCCCCACTTCAAACGCGGTCGGGCCGATCGCCGGACCTAACCAGGCGATGATATTTTCTGGTTTGTCAGCAAAGCAGGTGACAGTTTCCTCCAGTACGCCTTCACATAATCCGCGCCAGCCCGCATGAGCCGCCGCCACTTCTGTTCCCTCACGGTTACAGAATAGCACAGGCAGGCAGTCTGCCGTCATTACCGCGCAGACGGTTCCAGGCGTATTGCTGTAAGACGCATCCGCACGTTTGGAGGCATAAGGTTCTCCGGTAAGCCTCAACACATTTTTACCGTGAACCTGTTCAAGCCAGACAGGTTTCGAAGGCAGATTGCCCGCCGCAAACAGACGCTTGCGGTTCTCTTCAACATGCTCCGGGTTATCGCCGCAATGCGCGCCCAGATTCAACGAATCGTAAGGCGGTAAACTCACCCCGCCAATACGGGTAGAACTACAGGCTGCGACGCCTTTCGGCAGCGGCCACTGCGGGACAATCAGTGCATTCATAACCAGTCCACATCATCTTTATGATCTTCGAAATCGGCGCGCATCGCATCGATAAGGTCCACCATATCTTGTGGAATCGGCGCGTGCCACTCCATTTCGATACCCGATACAGGATGGTAGAGACGCAGCATCGTTGCATGAAGCGCCTGGCGGTCAAACTTACGCAACGTGGAAATAAACTCTTCCGATGCGCCTTTCGGTGGACGTGGACGACCACCGTAGACCTGATCGCCCACTAACGGGTGCGTAATATGCGCCATATGCACGCGGATCTGGTGCGTACGCCCGGTCTCCAGACGCAGCCTAAGACGCGTGTGCACACGGAAATGTTCCATAATGCGGTAGTGGGTCACCGCCGGTTTGCCCATGGGATGCACCGACATATGGGTACGTTTGGTCGGGTGACGACTGATGGGTTCATTCACCGTTCCCCCCGCCGTCATATGTCCGATCGCGACCGCTTCATATTCGCGGGTGATCTCGCGCAGCTGCAAAGACTCCACCAGGCGTGTTTGCGCCGGAACGGTTTTGGCCACCACCATCAGCCCCGTCGTGTCCTTATCCAGACGATGCACAATGCCCGCGCGCGGAACATCCGCAATCGGCGGATAATAATGTAGCAACGCGTTCAGTACCGTACCGTCCGGGTTACCCGCGCCAGGATGTACCACCAGATCGCGTGGTTTGTTGATAACCAGAATATCGTCATCTTCATAAACAATATCTAACGGGATATCCTGCGCTTCAAAACGAATCTCTTCGTCGATCTCCGCATCAATAGCCACCCGCTCGCCGCCTAACACTTTTTCTTTTGGCTTATCGCAAAGTTGACCATTGACCAACACGCGTTGATTCAAAATCCATTCTTTTATACGCGAACGTGAATAATCCGGGAACATTTCGGCCAAAGCCTGATCTAAGCGTTGACCGAGTTGGTTTTCGGAGACCGTTGCGGTGAGTTGTACTCGTTGTGCCATATACAGCTTCTTCGTTTAACGTTGGGTTTTACGGCTTTGCCGTTTAATATAGTGTGCTATTGTAGCTGGTCTTAACCGGGAGCAGGAACAGAGAATCTCCCGTAAAACATTTTGAGGAAAGTCAAAACGTCATGACGCGCATGAAATATCTGGTGGCAGCAGCCACGTTGAGCCTGTTTCTGGCGGGTTGCTCGGGTTCAAAGGAAGAGGTGCCCGATAATCCGCCGAATGAAATCTACGCGACTGCTCAGCAAAAGCTGCAGGACGGTAACTGGAAACAGGCAATAACGCAATTGGAAGCGTTAGATAATCGTTATCCATTCGGACCGTATTCTCAGCAGGTGCAGTTGGATCTTATCTACGCCTATTACAAAAACGCCGATTTGCCGCTAGCGCAGGCCGCCATCGATCGTTTTATGCGTCTTAATCCAACGCACCCTAATATTGACTATGTCATGTACATGCGCGGCCTGACGAACATGGCGCTGGATGATAGCGCGCTGCAGGGTTTCTTTGGCGTCGATCGCAGCGATCGCGATCCGCAACATGCGCGGGCGGCGTTCAATGACTTTTCGAAACTGGTACGCAGCTATCCTAATAGCCAGTACACCACCGACGCCACTAAGCGTCTGGTATTCCTGAAAGACCGTCTGGCGAAATATGAATATTCCGTCGCAGAGTACTATACCGCGCGCGGCGCATGGGTTGCGGTCGTAAACCGGGTAGAAGGTATGCTACGCAATTATCCTGATACGCAGGCCACGCGCGATGCGTTGCCGCTGATGGAAAACGCCTATCGTCAGATGCAGCTGAATGCGCAGGCTGACAAAGTCGCGAAAATTATTGCTGCTAACAGCAAAAACACCTGAAGCAATACCAACACGCAAAACGGCAGCCTTCCGGCTGCCGTTTTTTTATTCGATATCTGATGCAACAGAAATGATTTCACTGCAACGCATCCAGTCAAATATGGCCTGCTTTCAGCCATTCCTCAAGCAAAAGATCGCTTCTTCCTGCGATGCCTCACAAAAAGTTCGCCTTGACAAAAAGTGACAAAATAATGTGATTTACATCACACATTTTGACATTAAGAACGGTATGCTGGAATCACCAAGACGGGAAAGACAAGAGGTAAAATTTATGACAATGAACATTACCAGTAAACAAATGGAAATTACTCCGGCAATCCGCCAACATGTCGCAGACCGTCTCGCCAAACTGGAAAAATGGCAAACTCACCTGATTAATCCTCATATCATTCTGTCTAAAGAGCCACAGGGCTTTATTGCTGACGCCACCATTAATACACCGAACGGACATCTGGTCGCCAGCGCAAAACACGAAGATATGTACACCGCTATTAATGAATTGATCAACAAGCTGGAACGGCAGCTCAATAAAGTGCAGCACAAAGGCGAAGCCCGTCGTGCCACCGCATCGGTGAAAGATGCCAGCTTCGTCGAAGCAGAAGAAGAGTAGTCCCTTACATTGAGTGTATCGCCAACGCGCCTTCGGGCGCGTTTTTTGTTGACAGGATTAAAACAGTACGGGTACTGTACTTACGTACACAAAGGAAACAGTTATGAAGCTCACCCGGTTTTTCTTCGCATTCTTTTTTATCTTCCCCTGACCGGGAGGCGTTTCGTCATGTGATAAAGAATGCGAAGACGAACAAGAAGGCCTCCCCCACCGGGAGGCCTTTTTTATTGATAACAAAAAAGGCAACACTATGACATCGGAAAACCCATTACTGGCGCTGCGAGATAAAATCAGCGCTTTAGACGAAGAGTTACTGGCCTTACTGGCAAAACGACGCGCGCTGGCGATTGAAGTGGGACAAGCAAAACTACTGTCGCATCGTCCGGTTCGGGATATCGATCGTGAACGCGCGCTGCTGGACAGGCTCATCCATCTCGGTAAAGCCCACCATCTCGACGCACACTACATTACCCGTCTGTTCCAGCTTATCATTGAAGACTCCGTGCTTACTCAGCAGGCGCTGTTGCAACAACATCTGAATAATACTCACCCTCATTCGGCACGTATTGCGTTTCTTGGGCCGAAAGGCTCCTATTCTCATCTCGCGGCGCGCCAGTATGCTGCACGCCATTTTGAGCAATTTATTGAGAGCGGCTGCGCAAAATTCACCGATATTTTTCATCAGGTCGAAACCGGCCAGGCCGATTACGCCGTGGTTCCGATAGAGAACACCAGCTCCGGCGCTATCAACGATGTGTACGACTTATTGCAACACACCAGTCTGTCAATTGTCGGTGAGATGACCGTCACTATCGATCACTGCGTACTGGTTTCCGGCGCTACGGATCTGAATACCATCGAAACGGTGTACAGCCATCCGCAGCCGTTCCAGCAGTGCAGTAAGTTTTTGAGCCGCTATCCGCACTGGAAAATCAACTATACCGAGAGTACGTCGGCAGCGATGGAAAAAGTCGCGCAGGCGAACTCTCCGCGCGTCGCGGCGCTCGGCAGCGAGGCAGGTGGCATGTTGCACGGATTACAGGTGCTGGAACGCATCGCCGCAAACCAGACGCAGAATATCACCCGCTTTCTGGTACTGGCGCGCAAAGCCATCAACGTTTCCGATCAGGTTCCGGCAAAAACCACTCTGTTAATCGCCACCGGGCAGCAAGCTGGCGCGCTGGTCGAAGCGCTGCTGGTGCTGCGTAACCACAATCTCATCATGACGAAACTGGAGTCGCGCCCCATTCACGGCAATCCGTGGGAAGAGATGTTTTATCTCGATATTCAGGCGAACCTGGAGTCGCAGGTAATGCAAAGCGCGCTAAAAGAGCTGGGCGAGATCACGCGCTCAATGAAAGTGCTTGGCTGCTATCCCAGCGAAAACGTCGTGCCGGTAGAACCTGCCTGACGTTCAATAAAACGGCATTTCTTCATCCCTGCGACGGCTACCTGCAGGGTGAAGATGGCGCCGGAGAGCGGATAATCCGCCACTTCCTGAGCAGACATATTTTCTCTGGTAGTTGTAATAAACAGCGTTTTCATATCTGCGCCGCCAAAGCAAACCATCGTCGGACAACGTACCGGCAACCGGTACTCTTCCAGCTGCTCTCCTTGCGGTGAGAAACGCGCCACGCGCCAGCCGTCAAACATCGCGCTCCAGTAGCACCCTTCACTATCCATCGCCGCGCCGTCGGGAAGTCCTTCTCCTTCGCCAAAATGGCGAAAAAGTTCACGCTTGCCCGGTTCGCCATGCTTATCAAGTAACGTGCGGTATATCACGCCATTCGGCGTATCGGAGGTATACATCCACTGGTTATCCGGGCTGAACGCCAGGCCGTTGTGTCCCTGGATATCGCACTGGATCACTTTTGCCGTCAGGTCATGATCGATCCGCATCAGCAACGCGCCATTATAGTCACCTGGCGCCCAGAACGTTCCGGCATAAAAACGTCCATCGCCATCAGTGCCGCCATCGTTGAAACGCGCCAGTTTCGTATTAGAGGGATTGTCGCAAATCTTACGCTGCAATAATCCATTTTTATCGGCCAGCCAGATAGCATGACGCATGGCCACAATAAATCCGCCCTGCTCACGCAAGGCAAAACAGCCCACCTCTTCCGGAAACGCCAGCACGCTATGCGTCCCGCTCGCCGGATGGTAACGATGGATCTCCTGTTCCAGGATATCGGTCCAATACAGCGCGCTTTCATCCTCGCTCCATGTGGGGCATTCTGGTAGATGTCCGACATAATCAAATAAAACGTGCGGCGTAGTCATAACGGTTCCTTAAACGAAAAAAGCCAGCAAAGCTGGCTTTTAGTATAGATGTCATCATTATGGTCGGCTGTCATTCGCCTGACGCAATAACACACGGCTTTCATTCTGGAAGCGTCTGGCATAATCGCCAAACCAGTGTTCAACTTTGCGAAAACTGTCGATAAAAGCCTGCTTATCACCCTGTTCCAGTAACCCGATCGCATCGCCAAAACGTTTATAGTAACGCTTGATAAGCGCCAGATTGCGCTCCGACGACATAATAATGTCCGCATACAGCTGCGGGTCCTGGGCGAACAGACGCCCGACCATCGCCAGCTCCAGTCGATAAATCGGCGATGATAGCGCCAGAAGCTGCTCAAGCTGGACGTTCTCTTCCGCCAGATGCAGCCCATAAGCGAAGGTAGCAAAGTGGCGCAGCGCCTGGATAAAAGCCATGTTCTGATCGTGCTCGACAGCGCTAATTCGATGCAACCGCGCGCCCCACACCTGGATTTGCTCAAGGAACCACTGATACGCTTCCGGTTGACGCCCGTCACACCAGACCACCACCTGCTTCGCCAGGCTCCCGCTGTCCGGACCAAACATCGGATGCAAGCCCAACACGGGGCCATCATGGGCCGCCAACATTGCCTGCAACGGACCGCTTTTTACCGATGCCAGATCGACCAGAATACAGTCGGACGGCAGGGGCGGCAGTTGCGCTATCACCTGTTCAGTAACATGAATCGGCACGCTGACGATCACCATTCCGGCATCGGCGACAATGTCCCTGGCGCGCGGCCAGTCCTGCTGTTCCAGAATACGGACCTGATAGCCCGACAGCGTGAGCATTTTTTCAAACAGACGCCCCATCTGTCCGCCGCCGCCCACAATGACGACCGGACGCAGAGAAGGACAAAGCGTTTTGAACCCCTTATCATTTTCGCTGGAGTAAGATTCACGCATTACCCGGCGCAGGACATCTTCAATGAGATCGGGCGGGACACCGATCGCTTCTGCTTCCGCCCGTCGTGAAGCCAGCATAGAGGCCTCACGCTCCGGCACGTAAATAGGCAGGCCAAAACGGCTTTTCACCTCGCCGACTTTGGCAACCAGTTCCAGGCGCTTAGCCAGTAAATTCAACAACGCTTTATCGACATCATCTATTTGATCGCGTAACGCGGTCAATTCAGCAACCATAACAACCTCTTATGCGACACGCACCGCCAGCTGGCCGCTCAAATCTTTATGAATTTCACGTAACAGGGCATCGGTCATCTCCCAGCTAATACAAGCATCGGTGACGGAAACGCCATACTTCATTTCGCTGCGCGGCTGTTCGGAAGACTGATTACCCTCATGAATATTACTTTCAATCATTAAGCCAATGATTGAACGATTGCCATCTTTAATCTGCGCAACCACAGATTCGGCAACGGCTGGCTGGCGGCGATAATCTTTATTGGAGTTACCATGACTGCAATCTACCATCAGCGAAGGACGTAGTCCCGCCTGTTCCATCTCTTTTTCACACTGAGCGACATCTGCCGGGCTATAGTTTGGCGCTTTGCCGCCACGCAGAATCACATGGCCATGCGGATTTCCCTGGGTTTGCAATAACGCAACCTGACCGGCCTGGTTAATGCCAACAAAACGATGAGGTTGCGCAGCGGCGCGCATGGCGTTAATCGCTGTCGCCAGGCTGCCATCCGTGCCGTTTTTAAAGCCGACCGGCATAGAAAGACCAGACGCCATTTCGCGGTGGGTTTGCGATTCGGTTGTGCGCGCGCCTATCGCCGACCAGCTAAACAGATCGCCCAGGTATTGCGGGCTGTTCGGATCCAACGCTTCGGTCGCCAATGGCAACCCCATATTCACCAGTTCCACCAGTAGCTGACGCGCTATTTTCAACCCGGCTTCCACATCAAATGAGCCATCCATGTGAGGATCGTTAATCAGCCCTTTCCAGCCGACGGTAGTTCGCGGCTTTTCAAAATAGACGCGCATTACCAGATAGAGGCTATCGCTGACCTCTGCGGCAAGGGCTTTAAATCGACGGGCATATTCCAGAGCGGTTTCAGGATCGTGAATAGAACAAGGACCGCATACCACCAACAGACGCGGATCGCGCCCGGCAATAATGTCAGAAATGATTCCCCGGGACTGCGCTATCTGCGCTTCCTGCGCCAGGCTCAACGGAAAGGCCGCTTTAAGCTGCTCCGGCGTCATTAATACCTGTTCATCGGTGATACGTACGTTATTCAGCGCGTCTTTTTGCATGATGGCGATCCTGTCTTTTCTTGTTTGCGATAGTTGATCCTCCACGAGGATGTTTAAACCATACCACAAAAAGTAAAGATTTCAATCCATATTACGTAAAATAAACTTTACACCATGCGCAATCATCGATTAAAACACTCCACTTTGTATCAAAAACTTTACACAACAAGTGAATTATTTTATTCCCAGCCTCAGAAAAGCGGTAAAATGAGCGATGCTCGCTATTTTTTGATTATTTTTTCTTCGCACACATATTTTTACTTTCTGATATAGGGTGATTAATACCATTATCACAAGAATTTAATATCAGGGATGCCATTTAAATTATTCATATTATCAATAAGAAATAATGACGATATGGCAAAATAATGTTATTTTGCTACAAACAATCATGGATGTATTTTAATGCTTTACGACTGAAGATGGTGGGGACTTGTTAATGCGTTTTTCTCACCGATTTATCCTTCTGTTATCGCTATTATTAGCAAGCTTGCCTCTGTATGCTCAACGCGTCACGGAAGAAGAGAAATCCGTACGCGCCATCGTCTCCGGTATTGTCAGTTATACACACTGGCCGGCGTTATCCGGGCCACCAAGGCTATGCATATTTTCATCTGCGCGTTTTGTCAGGGTACTTAGCGAAGAGGCTGACTGGGCTTTCCCTTATCAACCGCTTGTCATCCGTACCACACAAGAAGCCCTGAGCGCCCGCTGTGATGGTTTTTACTTTGGCAATGAATCGCCAGCTTATCAGGTGGAGTTAACGCGTCATTATCCAGTTAATGCCTTGTTATTAATTGCCGAGCAAAATACCGAATGTATTATTGGCAGCGCATTTTGTCTGATCATTAACAATGATGAAGTCAAATTTTCCGTCAACCTGGACTCCCTCTCGCATAGCGGCGTGAGAGTGAATCCAGAAGTATTAATGCTTGCACGGAATCAAAAGCATGAATAAGGAATTTTCTCTGTCCAGGCCAACATTTAAACGCACACTACGGCGGATTAGTATAATCAGCGTGCTGCTTACGATGACATTGATCTGGCTATTAATTTGCGTTGCGTCTGTCCTTACGCTCAAACAGTATGCGCAAAAAAATCTCGATTTGACCGCCGCCACAATGGCCCACAGCCTTGAAGCGGCACTGGTATTTTCCGATAACGCGGCCGCAGCGGAAACGCTCGCCACACTGGGACGCCAGGGACAATTTTCAGCGGCGGAGGTCCGCGATAAAAATGGCCGTACTATCGCCTCATGGCGCTATGATGCGCGAGCCGCAGACGATAAGCTCATCGGCTTAATTAGCCACTGGCTTTTTCCATTGCCGGTATCGCAACCCGTCTGGCACAACGGCAGGGCTATCGGCGAAGTACGGCTTGTCGCCCGCGACAGCCTTATTGGTCATTTTATCTGGCTATCGCTGGCAGTGCTGACAGGATGTATTCTGCTGGCATCCGGCATTGCCCTGCTGCTCACGCGTTATTTACACAATGGCGTTGTGGATGCGCTGCAAAATATTACTGAAGTTGTACACGACGTTCGCACTAACCGAAATTTTTCACGCCGGGTACCTGATGAGCGTATTGCGGAATTTCACCTGTTTGCGCAGGATTTCAATAGCCTTCTGGATGAGATGGAAGAATGGCAGCTACGGCTTCAGGCTAAAAATGCCCAGTTACTACGTACCGCGCTGCACGATCCGCTGACGGGGCTTGCCAATCGCGCGGCATTTCGCAGCTGTATTAACGCGCTGATGAAGGACAATTCCGCTCGTAGCAGTTCGGCATTGTTATTTCTGGATGGCGATAACTTTAAATATATTAATGATACCTGGGGACATGCGGCAGGCGACCGCGTACTTATAGAGGTTGCCAAAAGATTAGCGGAATTCGGTGGTAGCCGTTATCAGACTTACCGACTCGGCGGCGATGAATTTGCGATGGTGCTTTACGATGTACATTCGGAATATGAAGTACAACGTATTTGCGCAGCGCTATCCCAGGCGTTTAATCGACCTTTTGAACTGCATAACGGCCAGCGAATAACGATGACCCTGAGTATTGGCTTTGCGCTGACATGGGAACATGCCACTGCCGAAAAACTACAAGAACTGGCCGATCGAAATATGTATCAGGCTAAACACCGGCGTGCGGAACGCTCGCTAAACTAAGGAACGGGCCTGGCCGTTTCTGACTCAGCGTTGAGACCACTGACCCAGACTAAACATGCAACCGTCTATGGCGTGGAGCAAACCCATAAAAAAAGGGGCCAGCGTAATGCCAGCCCCTTCTTTTCTACAAGCTTTCGGATGTTGCGAAAGCGCGTTCTTAGTTAAGACGCTCTTTGATACGAGCCGCTTTACCAGTACGCTCACGCAGGTAGTACAGTTTAGCTTTACGAACAGCACCACGACGTTTAACAGCAATGCTGTCAACTACCGGAGAGTGAGTCTGGAAGACACGCTCAACGCCTTCGCCGTTGGAAATTTTACGAACAGTGAATGCAGAGTGCAGACCGCGGTTACGAATAGCGATAACCACGCCCTCGAATGCCTGCAGACGTTTCTTGGTACCTTCAACAACCCATACTTTCACTTCCACGGTATCGCCCGGACGGAAGGAAGGTACGTTCTGCTTCATCTGCTCTTGTTCAAGTTGCTTAATAATGTTGCTCATAATTTAATCTCTTATCCTGGGTAAACTGATATTCGGGGGCCTATGCCATCCCATCATGTTTATGCTGCTGTTGTGCGTGTTCTGTTTTGAACTCCGCCAGCAACCTTGCTTGCTCTTCAGTCAGAGCCAGGTTTTCCAGAAGTTCAGGTCTTCTAAGCCAGGTTCGGCCCAGCGACTGTTTCAAACGCCAGCGACGTATCTCAGCATGGTTTCCCGACAGCAATACTGGCGGTACTTCCATCCCCTCTAACACTTCAGGGCGCGTATAGTGCGGACAATCCAGCAACCCATCAGCAAACGAATCTTCGATTGCTGATGCCTCATGCCCCAGAACCCCCGGTATAAACCGGGCGACGGAGTCAATCAGCGTCATTGCCGGTAGTTCGCCACCGCTGAGAACGTAATCGCCAATTGACCATTCTTCGTCAATTTCGGTCTGAATTACGCGCTCATCTACGCCTTCGTAGCGACCACACACCAGAATAAGCTTCTGATTCGTGGCCAGCTCGCTAACGCCCGCTTGATCAAGCTTGCGTCCCTGAGGCGACAGATAAATCACTTTAGCGCCTTCACCTGCCGCGGCTTTTGCTGCGTGAATGGCGTCCCGCAAGGGTTGCACCATCATTAACATCCCCGGTCCGCCGCCGTAAGGACGATCGTCCACGGTACGGTGCCGGTCATGCGTGAAGTCGCGAGGACTCCAGCTTTGGATGTTCAGCAGGCCTTTTTTTACTGCCCGGCCAGTTACCCCGTAATCGGTAATTGCGCGGAACATTTCAGGAAACAGGCTAACTATGCCAATAAACACAAGCCAATCCCCATAACGCCATTTATTACCGTTTATTCGGTGGTTTAAAAACCAGGATCCCAGTCTACTTCGATAGTACGAGTAGCGAGATCGACTTTCTTGATAACCTGCCCATCGAGGAACGGTACTAGTCGTTCCTTGATACCAAATGCATCTTTCAGGTTCGCCTTAATGACGAGAACGTCATTCGACCCGGTTTCCATCATGTCGATAACTTTACCGAGATCGTAGCCTTCAGCGGTGACTACCTGGCAGCCCATCAGGTCTTTCCAGTAGTAGTCTCCCTCCTCAAGCGCAGGAAGTTGCGAGGAATCCACGACAATTTCGCAATTCGTCAGAAGATTCGCGGCATCTCGATCGTCAACGCCTTTCAGCTTGATGATCAGATCCTGATTGTGGTGCTTCCAGCTTTCCAGCTGTACCTGCTGCCACTGACCCGCCTTCTGGATAAACCAGGGCTGATAGTCAAAAATGCTTTCGGCGTCTTCAGTGGAGGAAAACACTCTGAGCCAACCACGGATACCGTATGAAGAACCCATTTTCCCCAGTACAACCGGTTCAGCGGGTACTTGTGCGGCGAGTTGCTTGCTCATCATGACCACCGTGACAGATTAAGCTGCTTTTTTTACTTCTTTGATCAGCGCCGCAACGCGATCGGAAATGGTTGCGCCCTGGCCAACCCAGTGAGCGATGCGATCCAGATCCAGGCGGGTGCCTTCTTCTTTTTCGCTAGCGATTGGGTTGAAGAAACCAACGCGCTCAATGAAGCGACCGTTGCGTGCATTACGGCTGTCGGTGACAACAACCTGGTAGAACGGACGCTTTTTAGCGCCGTGACGAGCTAAACGAATAGTTACCATAACATCCTCTTGTGTGAATAAAACAACCGGGCCCCATCGAGGAACGGAGCCCGGCGTCATATTAAAAGCCCGAAAATTTTACTGATTTCTGGGAAAAAAGCAATCAACAGTTAATAACTCTGCTGTAGAAGGCCGTCGGCGGCGCAGCGAGTTCGGTGCCGGCGTGCGCGCAGCCACCGCAGCGTACACGCAGTACGTGAGGATGGCGAGCACACCCCGGTGCCGAAATAGCAAGTGAGCCAGGCAGGGAAATTAGCGGCCAGGGAAGCCTGGCGGCATCATCCCCTTCATACTCCGCATCATCTTCGCCATCCCGCCATTCTTCATCTTCTTCATCATGCGCTGCATGTCGTCGAACTGTTTCAGAAGGCGGTTAACGTCCTGCACCTGCATCCCACAGCCCTGAGCGATACGACGCTTGCGGGAACCTTTGATGATTTCCGGCTTCGCGCGTTCTTTCAGCGTCATCGAATTGATGATCGCCTCCATACGCACCAGCACTTTGTCATCCATCTGCGATTTAACGTTGTCCGGAATCTGCCCCATGCCCGGTAATTTGCCCATCAGACTGGCCATACCGCCCATGTTTTTCATCTGTTTGAGCTGTTCCAGGAAGTCGTTCAGGTCGAAACCGTCGCCTTTCTTCAGTTTGGTCGCCAGCTTCTCAGCCTGTGCGCGGTCAACTTTGCTTTCGATATCTTCGATAAGAGACAGTACGTCGCCCATGCCGAGAATACGCGAGGCGATACGATCCGGGTGGAACGGCTCCAGCGCGTCGGTTTTCTCGCCGACACCGAGGAATTTAATCGGCTTACCGGTGATATGACGAATAGAGAGCGCCGCACCGCCACGAGCATCACCATCAACTTTGGTCAGCACCACGCCGGTTAACGGCAGCGCTTCGTTAAAGGCTTTTGCGGTATTCGCCGCATCCTGACCGGTCATCGCATCGACGACAAACAGCGTTTCTACTGGCTTGATAGAAGCGTGGACCTGTTTGATTTCGTCCATCATCGCTTCGTCAACGTGCAGACGACCGGCGGTATCCACCAGCAGCACGTCGTAGAATTTGAGCTTCGCTTCTTTCAGCGCGGCGTTGACGATATCAACCGGTTTCTGGCCGACATCAGACGGGAAGAAATCCACGCCAACCTGCTCAGCCAGCGTTTCGAGCTGTTTGATCGCCGCCGGGCGATAGACGTCGGCAGAGACGACCAGCACTTTCTTCTTGTGCTTCTCGCGCAAGAATTTACCCAGCTTACCGACGCTGGTGGTTTTACCCGCCCCCTGCAGACCCGCCATCAATACTACGGCTGGCGGCTGCGCAGCTAAATTCAGCGTCTGGTTCTCTTCGCCCATCGCCGCAACCAGTTCGCTACGGACAATCTTGACGAACTCCTGCCCTGGGGTCAGGCTCTTGTTAACTTCATGACCAACCGCTTTCTCTTTTACGCGATTGATGAACTCACGCACTACCGGCAGCGCAACGTCAGCCTCCAGCAGCGCCATGCGCACTTCGCGCAGCGTCTCTTTAACGTTGTCTTCAGTAAGGCGCCCACGGCCACTGATATTGCGCAGCGTGCGCGACAAACGATCGGTTAAATTATCAAACATTGTCTCTCGCCTGGGGTGGAAACGGTTGGTCGCCGCAGCGACACAGTTACAGAATTTCGCCACAGTATACCATGAAGCCGTCTTTGTTGTTATGCAACGGTTGGAGCTGCGGTCACGTAACGCTATACTGCTTCTCTTTCTCACTGGTCAACTGTCGACACAACTATGCCCGTTTTTGCTTTACTTGCCCTTGTCGCCTACTCCTTCAGCCTCGCGCTGATCGTTCCCGGACTGTTGCAAAAAAACAGCGGCTGGCGGCGTATGGCTATTCTTTCTGCGGTCATCGCGCTGGTGTGCCATGCTGTCGCGCTGGAATCGCGTATTCTGCCCGGCGGCGACAGTGGACAAAACCTGAGCCTGCTGAATGTCGGTTCGCTGGTCAGCCTGATGATCTGCACGGTAATGACCATTGTCGCGTCGCGTAATCGCGGCTGGTTACTTCTGCCCATTGTCTATGCTTTTGCGCTGATTAACCTGGCCTTCGCCACGTTCATGCCTAATGAATATATTACGCATCTGGAAGCGACCCCAGGCATGATGGTGCACATCGGTCTGTCGCTTTTCTCTTACGCGACGCTGATAATCGCCGCGCTGTATGCGCTACAGCTGGCGTGGATCGACTATCAGTTGAAGAACAAAAAGCTGGCGTTTAGTAATGAAATGCCGCCATTGATGAGCATTGAGCGCAAAATGTTTCATATCACGCAGATTGGCGTCGTACTGCTGACCCTTACTCTGTGTACCGGCCTGTTTTACATGCATAACCTGTTCAGTACTGAAAATATTGATAAAGCCGTGCTCTCTATCGTGGCATGGTTTGTCTATATCGTTCTGCTGTGGGGGCATTACCATGAAGGCTGGCGGGGTCGGCGGGTCGTGTGGTTTAACGTCGCAGGCGCGGGTATTCTGACGCTGGCCTATTTTGGTAGCCGCATATTACAGCAATTTGTAAGCTAAGCTTTTAAAGGAGTTTCCCCTGGAACACATTTCCACCACCACGCTGATTATCATATTAATCATCATGGTGGTCATCTCGGCCTATTTTTCCGGTTCCGAAACTGGAATGATGACGCTAAACCGTTACCGTTTACGCCATATGGCGAAGCAAGGTAATCGCTCGGCAAAACGGGTAGAAAAATTACTGCGTAAACCCGACCGACTGATAAGCCTGGTGCTGATCGGCAATAACCTGGTCAACATTCTTGCCTCGGCGCTCGGCACGATTGTGGGTATGCGGCTTTACGGCGACGCTGGCGTGGCTATCGCCACCGGGGTACTGACGTTTGTCGTGTTAGTTTTTGCCGAAGTCCTGCCCAAGACTATCGCCGCGCTCTATCCGGAAAAAGTGGCCTATCCCAGCAGCTTCCTGCTGGCGCCGTTACAGATACTGATGATGCCGCTGGTGTGGTTACTTAACACCATCACCCGCCTACTGATGCGTCTGATGGGAATTAAAACGGACATCGTGGTCAGCGGGTCGTTAAGCAAAGAGGAATTACGCACTATCGTGCATGAATCCCGTTCGCAAATCTCTCGCCGCAATCAGGATATGCTGCTGTCGGTTCTCGATCTGGAAAAGGTCAGCGTGGATGACATCATGGTGCCGCGTAATGAAATTATCGGAATCGATATCAATGACGACTGGAAGTCTATCGAGCGGCAGCTCACCCACTCGCCGCACGGACGCATTGTGCTCTATCGCGATTCGCTGGATGACGCCATCAGTATGCTGCGCGTGCGTGAAGCCTGGCGGTTAATGGCCGAGAAAAAAGAGTTCACCAAAGAGATGATGCTGCGCGCCGCCGATGAAATCTATTACGTCCCGGAAGGTACGCCGCTCAGTACGCAACTGATTAAATTTCAGCGCAATAAAAAGAAAGTCGGACTGGTCGTCAACGAATATGGCGATATCCAGGGGCTGGTCACCGTGGAAGATATTCTCGAAGAGATCGTCGGCGACTTCACCACATCGATGTCGCCGACACTGGCGGAAGAGGTCACACCGCAAAACGACGGTTCGGTCATTATTGACGGTACCGCCAACGTCCGGGAAATCAATAAAGCGTTTAACTGGCACCTGCCGGAAGATGACGCGCGCACCGTCAACGGGGTGATTCTGGAGGCGCTGGAGGAAATTCCGGTTGCTGGCACGCGCGTGCGCATTGAGCAGTACGATATCGATATTCTCGATGTACAGGAAAATATGATTAAGCAGGTAAAGGTTGTACCGGTAAAACCGCTGCGCGAGAGTGTGGCGGAGTAACACAATGGCGAACTCCGGTTCGCCTTTTTTATCGCCGTCTTTTAAGATTCCATCAATTCCTGCCATTTACTTAACAATGCAATAATGTCTTTTCAGGCATTCAGAAAGGATATTGATGTTATGTCAGAAGATTATGTAATTGAATGGGATAAGAATTTTGCAGACGACCTCAACGTCGTCGCCAGCGTTTTTTTATCGCACAACCCAACCTTATGGCCCACTATTTTCTCTCAACTTTCGACGCAACCTGAAATCTTTGAAGACGAAGATGAAGACGAATATGGGTTGCAGGACGTCCTGGATTGTAGCGGTGGCGATCTCGGAAATAACGATCTGGCACAGGCATTTTTACAAGTTCTACGCGGCGAAGGATTTATTCACCTCGTTGACTGGAAAGGTGAAGATGAAGAAGGCGAACTGGCTAATTTTGCCGCAGATCGCTTTTATGAACTCACAAAAAACCTGACGGATTCTGAGGAATTAAGAAATCTTCTTGTCGAAATAACCCAAGAGGATGAAATCTCCGATGTCTGTGAAGCCGGGGACCGTTACCTTGACGAGATCTTTGAACGCATCCAGACCGAACTCAATAAGAGGGGCTTCCAGATTTTTGATCTGAATGAAGGATCTGACACCTATAATGTGGTCGTTCTGCCAATGAGCGAATATAAAAAAATAGAGGATTTCAACACGCCGTGGCTGGAAGTGCAGGATTTTTTAAGCTAAAAAAATGGCCGACTTTACATCGGCCATCAGACTTTTACTTCGCCTTCGCTACCGTCACCATCGCCGCGCGAATGGTACGACCGTTCAGCGTATAGCCTTTCTGCATAATACCCAGCACATTGCCTGCCGGAACCTCTTCCGACTCCACCATCGCAATCGCCTGATGCACGTTCGGGTCCAGCGGCACGTTGGTCTCAGCAATCACTTCCACGCCGAACTTACGCACCACATCCAGCATAGACTTCAGCGTCAGCTCAATCCCTTCGACCATTGCCGCCATATCCGGATTGGCTTTGTCTGCGACTTCCAGCGCGCGATCCAGGCTATCGATTACCGGCAGCAATTCGTTGACGAACTTCTCGAGAGCAAATTTATGCGCTTTTTCGATATCCTGTTCAGTACGACGGCGCAGGTTTTCCATTTCCGCTTTGATGCGCAACACGGTGTCGCGTTCGCGAGTCTGGGCTTCTGCAAGCTGAACTTCCAGATTCGCAATTTTTTCATCGCGCGGATCCACCTGCTCAGCAGAATCGTTTGGTTCAACTGCCTCAACCTCTTCGTGCTGATCCATGATAATTTCTTCCGGGGCTTGCCCCTCAGGCGTTTTCTGTTCTTTACTACTCATGAATTTCTCCGCGTTTTTTTTCGCATTCATCTCGCTAACTTCGCTTATTATGGGGATCAGATTCAGGGTTTCAAGGGAAGTACTCACATTGTCATCAATCTTCGCTACAAGGACCTCAGAAAAATGAATAATCATTTCAAGTGTATCGGCATTGTGGGGCATCCGCGTCATCCCACCGCACTCACGACACATGAAATGCTCTACCGTTGGCTATGCGATCAGGGTTATGAGGTCATTGTGGAGCAACAAATCGCCCACGAATTACAGCTAAAAAATGTGCCAACCGGCACGCTGGCGGAAATTGGTCAACAGGCGGATCTGGCGGTAGTCGTGGGCGGCGACGGCAATATGCTTGGCGCAGCGCGTACGCTGGCGCGTTATGACATCAATGTGATTGGCATTAACCGCGGTAATCTTGGCTTCCTGACCGATCTCGATCCGGACAACGCCCTGCAACAATTATCTGATGTGCTGGAAGGGCGCTATATCTCCGAAAAACGTTTTCTGCTGGAAGCGCAGGTCTGCCAACAGGACCGCCAGAAGCGTATCAGCACAGCCATTAATGAAGTGGTGCTGCATCCGGGAAAAGTGGCGCATATGATCGAATTCGAGGTTTATATTGATGAAACCTTCGCTTTTTCACAGCGATCTGATGGTCTGATCATTTCTACGCCGACCGGCTCCACCGCCTATTCGCTCTCCGCAGGCGGCCCTATTCTGACCCCTTCACTGGATGCCATCACCCTGGTGCCGATGTTCCCGCATACCTTGTCGGCGCGCCCGTTAGTCATTAACAGCAGTAGCACGATTCGTCTGCGTTTTTCGCATCGCCGTAGCGATCTGGAAATTAGCTGCGACAGCCAGATAGCCCTGCCTATTCAGGAAGGAGAAGATGTGCTGATTCGCCGCTGCGATTACCATCTCAACCTGATACATCCCAAAGACTATAGCTATTTCAATACATTAAGCACAAAACTCGGTTGGTCAAAAAAATTATTCTAATTTTACGTTAGCCTCTTTACTGTATAAAAAACCAGTTTATACTGTATTTAATTACAGTCATGGTTTTTCATACAGGAAAACAGCTATGTTGGCGCAACTGACCATCAGCAATTTTGCTATCGTTCGTGAGCTTGAGATCGATTTTCAGAGCGGAATGACCGTCATTACTGGTGAAACCGGCGCGGGTAAATCTATTGCGATTGATGCCCTGGGTCTGTGTCTGGGCGGTCGCGCTGAGGCCGATATGGTCCGTACCGGAGCGACCCGCGCCGATTTGTGTGCCCGCTTTGCGCTGAAAGACACGCCTGCGGCATTGCGCTGGCTGGAAGAAAACCAGCTTGAAGAAGGGCGCGAATGCTTACTTCGCCGCGTTATCAGCAGCGATGGTCGCTCACGGGGCTTTATTAACGGCACCGCTGTGCCCCTGTCCCAATTGCGCGAGCTCGGTCAGTTGCTGATTCAAATTCACGGTCAACATGCGCACCAGCAGCTTACCAAACCCGAACAGCAAAAATCGCTGCTGGATAGCTATGCCAACGAAGCCGCTTTAGCGCAGCAGATGGCTGCTCGCTACCAATTATGGCATCAAAGCTGCCGCGATCTCGCCCATCACCAGCAACAAAGCCAGGAACGCGCCGCGCGCGCGGAACTGCTGCAATATCAGTTAAAAGAGTTGAACGACTTTAATCCGCAGGCCGGCGAATTCGAGCAAATTGACGAAGAGTACAAACGGCTGGCCAACAGCGGGCAGTTGCTTACGACCAGCCAGAACGCTCTGGCGCTACTCGCGGACGGCGAAGACGTTAACCTGCAAAGCCAGTTATATAGCGCAAAACAACTGGTTAGCGAGCTGGTAGGTATGGACAGCAAGCTTTCCGGCATCCTGGATATGCTGGAAGAAGCCACTATCCAACTCACCGAAGCCAGCGATGAATTACGCCACTATTGCGAGCGTCTGGATTTAGACCCCAATCGCCTGTTTGAGCTTGAACAGCGCATCGCTAAACAAATTTCGCTGGCGCGAAAACATCACGTCAGCCCGGAAGCGCTGCCGCAGCTTTATCAGTCACTGCTCGAAGAACAGCAGCAGCTCGACGATCAGGCCGATTCGCTGGAAACGCTAACGCTGGCGGTTAATAAGCATCACCAACAAGCGCTGGAAACGGCGCAAGCGCTGCATCAACAGCGTCAGTTTTACGCCCAGGAGCTGGGGCAGTTGATCACTGAAAGTATGCATTTACTTTCGATGCCGCACGGTCTGTTTACTATCGACGTGAAATTTGATGAGCATCATCTGAGTAACGACGGCGCCGATCGCGTGGAGTTTAAAGTGACGACAAACCCAGGTCAGCCGCTGCAGCCTATCGCTAAAGTCGCGTCTGGCGGTGAACTGTCGCGCATTGCGCTGGCTATTCAGGTGATTACCGCGCGCAAAATGGAAACGCCGGCGCTAATTTTTGACGAGGTCGATGTTGGCATCAGCGGCCCAACCGCCGCCGTGGTCGGTAAACTCCTGCGCCAGCTTGGCGAATCCACTCAGGTGATGTGCGTCACTCACCTGCCACAGGTAGCCGGGTGCGGTCACCAGCACTTCTTTGTCAGTAAAGAAACAGACGGGGCAATGACCGAAACCCATATGCAACCTTTGGATAAACGTGCGCGTTTACAGGAACTGGCCCGCCTGTTGGGAGGAAGTGAAGTTACGCGTAATACGCTGGCAAACGCAAAAGAACTGCTGGCGGCGTAAACTTTTTTATCTCCCGAAGGTCTGAGTTCACAACAAAAACGCCGTAAGACCCGACAGCAAAAGGTTTTAAAGTGATGAAAGGTCTATTATCATCGGCATATTAATATGAGCCACGTACTGCTCAGGCCCGAAAAGGAACCCAATCACTATGCGCTGTAAAACGCTGACTGCTGCCGCAGCAGTACTCCTGATGTTGACCGCAGGCTGTTCCACTCTGGAGCGAGTGGTTTACCGACCTGACATCAATCAGGGGAACTATCTTACACCTACGGATGTCGCCAAAGTGCGTGTTGGTATGACGCAACAACAGGTTGCGTATGCTTTAGGCACGCCGATGATGACCGATCCTTTTGGTACGAATACCTGGTTTTATGTCTTCCGCCAGCAGCCAGGACACGAGAACGTGACGCAGCAGACTCTGACGCTCACCTTTAACAGCAGCGGCGTGTTAACCAATATTGATAACAAACCGGCGTTGACGAAGTAATTTTGTGATACCGCCTGATGAGGTTACGTTCATCAGGCCTGCAAACCTATCCCCCGCCATTTGGTACGAATTTGCCTGATGGCGCTACGTTTATCTGGCTTACAGGCACACCTGTGCTTCAGGTGTGGTACGGCTTCCACACCGTTATCCGGCAAAAGAGGCTAATTATCTGCCAGCCGATTTTTCGGCGCGCTGGCGGCGTAATGCTTTTGGATCGGCGATTAAGGGACGGTAAATTTCAACCCGATCGCCATCCTGCACCGTATCGGTGAGTTTTACCGGACGACTGTAGATACCTACTTTATTTTTCGCCAGATCGATATCCGTACGCAATTCCAGCAAGCCGGAAGCGCGAATCGCCTCTTCGACCGTCGCGCCCTCCTCCAGCGTTACGCGCTGCAAATACTGCTTTTCCGGCAGCGCATAAGCCACTTCAACCACAAGTTTATCCGGCACGGTAAACCTCTTTGGCGCGAACCGTAAACGCCTGCACCATGTTGGACGCTAACTCTTTGAATACACGACCAAACGCCAGCTCAATGAGTTTATTGGTAAACTCAAAATCAAGCTGAAACTCAATACGGCACGCCTCGGGGCTGAGCGGGGTAAATTTCCAGCCACCGATCAGCTTTTTAAAGGGGCCATCCACCAGATGCATCAGAATGCTCTGGTTACGCGTTAGCTGATTACGCGTCGTAAACGTCTTGCTGATACCCGCCTTCGACACGTCAACAGCCGCCGTCATCTGTGCTGGCGATGACTCCAGGACGCGACTACCAACACACCCAGGCAAAAACTGGGGATACGATTGCACGTCATTCACTAACTGATACATCTGTTCCGCACTGTAGGGGACTAAAGCAGTCCGACTAATCTGAGGCATAGCAATTCCCATCAACATAAATCGTGTAAATAATACCACTTATCAGCGAGTAAAAAAAATGCTGTCCCCAACCGTCATGCCTTAATTGTGCGTGCATAGCCCAACTCATGCTAAGATAGATTTTTGCACCTCATCAGGACGTAATGGGGTGTTTTCGATATCAGATTACCTATGAATTCACGACACTTATGACGAAGAAAAAAGCACATAAACCGGGCTCAGCCACCATCGCGCTGAATAAGCGCGCCCGGCACGAATACTTTATCGAAGAAGAGTTCGAGGCTGGTCTCGCCCTGCAAGGCTGGGAAGTAAAATCTCTGCGCGCAGGAAAAGCCAATATCGGCGACAGTTACGTTATCCTCAAAGATGGCGAGGCCTGGCTATTTGGCGCAAACTTTACGCCGATGGCGGTCGCCTCGACACATGTCGTATGCGACCCAACTCGAACCCGCAAACTGTTGTTAAATCAGCGTGAGCTTGATTCGCTGTATGGCCGTATTAATCGTGAAGGTTATACTGTCGTCGCGCTTTCTCTGTACTGGAAAAATGCCTGGTGCAAAGTGAAGATCGGCGTGGCGAAAGGTAAAAAACAACATGATAAACGTTCCGATCTTAAAGAACGTGAGTGGCAACTGGATAAAGCACGCATTATGAAAAATGCAGGCCGATAATAGACATTTTTTGTGACCAGCTTCTCAGTATGAAGCTGGTCAATATTCATATCTCATGCATGCCTCGAAAATATATTCTCTGTGTCTGACGCTTATCAATAGCAATAAATACCACACCACAACAAGAATATATTCTTTGTTTAAAAATTTTTATAGTCTAATAACACAATACTTCAAATGATTTTTATAAAATTTAATATTGCTGAATACCTTCACAAAAAGTATTGTTTTTATGTTAAAAGAGAAAAAGAAGAAAAATTAAAATTCATTATAAAACATAAAGATAAATAAAAAATTATCATATATTGTTAGCCCACCCTACATCTCCTTAACACAAACTCCGTTATATTTCAGACGCACTAACACCTTTATCAATAGATCTTAATTTGCAGAAAGATTTTTTTCTGACTATATCATCTAATACGAAAGCACTAGTCAGGCACAAAAAACAAAGGGTTATTCGGCGAGAAAACCAGACCTCCACCTACGCTCATAAAAAAGAATATGGCTACGGAAATTCATCTCTCACGATGAACGGGAAGGCTCGTCTACGCATTTTGCCCTGAACGTTGTGCCCGTTAATTAATACACAGAGCAAATCCATCAGGAGCTGATTTATGCGTCTACTCGCCGTGGTTTCGAAATTGACTGGCGTCTCCACCACTGTGGAATCCTCAGCGGTCACTCTTAACGCCCCGTCAATTGTTAAATTATCAGTGGCCCGGGAGGAAATTAGTCAACTTACGCGCATTAATCAGGATCTGGTGGTGACGCTCCATTCCGGCGAAACGATCACGATTAAAAACTTTTACGTTACCAACGATCTGGGCGCAAGCCAGCTGGTACTGGCGGAAAACGATGGCACGTTATGGTGGGTAGAAAATCCGCAAGCCGGGCTACATTTTGAACAAATCGCTGATATTAATGAACTGCTGGTCACTTCCGGCGCTTCCCATGAAGCAGGCGGCGCCGTTTGGCCGTGGGTACTGGCTGGCGCGGTGGCGGCTGGCGGCATTGCCGCTATCGCGTCTTCCGGCGGCGGCGATTCCCACCATCATTCGGATGGCGATAATCCGCCCCCCGATAACACCAATCCTGACGGTAATCCCCCTGATAACAGCAATCCCGGCGGCAGTACCCCCAACGGCAATACTCCAGGTAGCAGTAATCCTGTAGATACTACCCCGCCTCTCGCTCCCGGCGAATTATTGATTTCAGCGGACGGAAAAACGGTAAGCGGGCAAGCCGAAGCGGGCAGTACCATTACCATCAAAGATCCCTCAGGCAACGTCGTTGGCGAGGGCAAAGCGGATAGCGACGGTAAATTTAGTATTGATCTGACAGCGCCACAGATTAGCGGCGAACAACTTACCGTGACCGCGACTGACGATGCCGGCAATACCGGCCCATCCGCAACCATTGATGCGCCCAACATTCCTCTCCCCGATACACCGGTTATCACCGCCGCTATCGATGATGCCGCTCCCCTCACCGGCACGCTGAGCAATAATCAGTTTACGAACGACAGTACCCCCACTCTGGAGGGCACCGGCAGCGCAGGCACAGTCATCCATATTTACGCCAATGGTCAGGAAATAGGCTCCACAACGGTTGATGCCAGCGGAAACTGGCATTTTGCCATTACCAGCGCGCTAGCGGATGGGGAAAATCATTTCACCGCCATTGCGACTAACGTTAAAGGCGAAAGTAGCGAATCAGCCCGCTTTACGCTGACTATCGACACACTCAGCCCCGATGCTCCACGCGTTGAACTGATTGCCGATAACACCGGTTTGCTCACCGGGCCGCTACAGAATAATGACCGGACTGACGAGGCAAAACCGCTATTTTCCGGGCAGGGAGAGGCAGGCAATACCATCACGATTAAAGAGGGCTCAACCGTTATCGGCAGCGCTACCGTAGACGAAAATGGACGCTGGACCTTTACGCCGACTACGCCGTTAAGCGATGGCGAACATACCTTTACCGTCGAACAAAGCGACAAAGCCGGAAACACGAGCCGCGTGACGACAACGCCTACTATCATTGTGGACACCACACCGCCGGACGCCGCTACCATTGATAATGTTGCGAAAGACGGCACAACCGTTAGCGGCACCGCTGAAGCTGGTAGTACCGTGTCGATCTATGACCCGGCGGGAAATTACCTGGGCTCCACGATTACCGGAGAAAATAACCACTTCAGCATCACGCTGAATCCGGCTCAGACCCACGGCGAGCGTCTGGAAGCGCGTATTCAGGACGCCGTTGGTAATATCGGCCCCGCCACGGAGTTTACCGCTTCTGACTCACAGTATCCTGCCCAGCCGACTATCCTTACCGTGACGGATGACGCTGGCGCCGTTACCGGGCTGCTGAAAAATGGCGATGCCACAGATGATAACCGCCCAACCCTCAGCGGTACTGCTGAACCAGGCAGTACGATATCGATTAACGATAATGGCTTTCCTGTAGCGACCTTTCCGCCCATTGTCGCCGACGCTGACGGCAAATGGAGCTTTACCCCCTCGCTGGCGCTTGCCGATGGCGACCATGTCTTTACCGCTACCGCGACCAACGATCGCGGCACCAGCGGGCAGTCCGTCTCCTTTACCATTGATATCGACACGCAGCCGCCGGTGCTGGAAGGCCTGGCGGTTAGCGACGTCGGCGACAAACTCACCGGCACTACGGAAGCTGGCAGTACGGTGGTTATCAAAGATAGCCTGGGAAATACGCTCGGGAGTGGAACGGCAGGCGACGACGGCACCTTCTCAATAGGTATTAGCCCGGCGAAAATTAACGGCGAAACATTAAGCATTAGCGTTACCGATAAAGCCGCGAATAGCGGTCCGGTAGAAACGCTGAACGCGCCGGATAAAACTGCGCCTGCGGCACCGAACGGTCTTATCGTGGCGACCGACGGTCTGTCCGTAAGCGGTCAGGCGGAAGCCGGGGCAACGGTCACTATCCGTGACAGTAGCAACACCGTACTTGGCAGCGCCGTCGCTAACGGCAACGGACAATTTATCGTTCCGCTGAATACGGCGCAGACTAACGGCCAGGCGCTTATCGCTACCGCCACCGATGTTGCGAAAAACGAAAGCGCCGCCGCGACGGTTATCGCGCCGGACAGTACCGCGCCGGAAATGCCGAAAAACGTGGTAATTAGTGAGGATGGCGCCAGTATCAGCGGCACCGCCGAACCGGGTAGCGCCATCACGATCGCCACGCCGGACGGCACGCCGCTTGGCAGCGGCAAAGCAGATGGCGAAGGTCATTTTACCCTTCCCCTCGTCCCCGCACAGACCAACGGCGAACAGGTTACCGTCACCGCCACCGACAGCGCCAACAACGTCAGCCCGCCAACTACAGCGCAAGCGCCCGATATCACCGCCCCGGATAAGCCCATTATCACTCAGGTGCTGGACGATGTTGAAAGCTTCACCGGGCCACTGGTTAACGGACAAACCACCAATGACAACCGCCCCACCCTTAGCGGTACGGCGGAGGCTGGCGCGCGTGTCGAAGTCTTTGATAACGGCGTTTCGCTGGGATTCGCCACGCTACAGCCCAACGGCGGCTGGACGTTTACGCCGTCGCAAAATTTAGGTGAAGGCGCGCATCGACTGACCGTAATCGCAACCGACGCTAAAGGCAATGCCAGTCAGGCCGCGTCATTCGACCTGGTGGTCGATACGCAATCGCCGCAGCAACCGGTAATCACCTTCATTACAGATGATGCGCCGGGTATTCTCGGTAGCGTCGCGCATCTGGGGCTCACTAACGACAGCACGCCAACGATTAATGGTACAGGTGAACCGGGTTCCACAGTACACCTGTATCAGAATGGCGCCCGGATAGCAGATATTATCGTCGGTAATTCCGGCGTCTGGAGCTACGCTTACACCACGGCCTCGCCACTGGCGGACGACACCTACACCTTTACCGTGACGGCCAGCGACAGTAACGGCAACACCACGCCTTTTTCGACCGATTTTACGATTACCATTGATACCCAGGCCCCTGCCGCCCCCGGCGTTATCGGCGTAACTGACGGCGACGGAAATACGATTGATACCAATCAGATTACCCAGGAATCCCAGCCCCGGTTGAGCGGTAGCGGCACCGCAGGCGACACAATCATCCTTTACGATAACGGCAATGCCATAGGTCAGGCGCTGGTCGGCACGGACGGGCGCTGGCAGTTTACGCCGCCTGCCGCGCTGGGCGACGGCGACCACCTTCTGACCGCTCGCGCCAACGATCCGGCGGGGAACGAAAGTCCCGAATCCCTCAGCTTTACCCTGCGCGTCGATACCCAGGCGCCGGATGCGCCGCAGATCGTGTCAGCCGCCATCACAGGCGGAGAAGGCGAGGTGCTACTGGCAAACGGCAGTATTACCAATCAGCGTATGCCGACCCTCAGCGGCACCGGCGAACCCGGCGCCATCATCACCCTGTACAATAACGGCGTAGAACTGGCTACCGTCCAGGTCAATCCACAGGGTAGCTGGACCTATCCGCTAACCCGTAATCTGAGCGAAGGGTTAAACATCCTGACGGCCACCGCCACGGATGCCGCAGGCAATAGTAGCCAGACCTCCGGCGTTTTCTCCGTTACCCTTGATACTCAGCCTCCAGCGCAGCCTGACGCGCCGCTAATCAGCGATAACGTCGCGCCGGTTATCGGCAACATCGGCAATAATGGCGCAACGAACGATACCACACCGACCTTCAGCGGCACGGGAGAGATCGGCAGCACGATTATTCTCTACAATAATGGCAGTGAAATTGGTCGCACAACGGTAGGCGATAACGGTAGCTGGAACTTTACGCCTGCGGCACTGACGCCAGAAACCTATACCATTACCGTCACGGAAACCGATATAGCGGGCAATATCAGTCCACCTTCCGCCTCAGTCACTTTTACGCTAGACACCACTGCGCCCGCCAATCCAGTTATCACTTTTGCCGAAGATAACGTCGGCGAAGTCCAGGATACTATTGTCAGCGGCGCAACCACTGACGACAATACACCGATCATTCATGGCACTGGCGACATCGGCAGCATTATTACGCTCTATAACGGCAGCAGCGTTTTAGGCGTAGTCACCGTCGATGAGACCGGCACCTGGATGCTGTCGGTGACCAGCGCGTTGCCGGATGGCGTCTACACCCTGACCGCCATTGCCGCCGATGCCGCCGGAAACAGCAGCGGCGTATCGAACAGCTTTACCTTCACCGTCGACACCGTTCCGTTGCAGCCGCCCGTCGTCAATGAGATCCTTGACGATATTGCGCCAGTGACCGGGCCATTAACCGATGGCGCCTTTACTAACGATCGGACGCTGACTATCAACGGCAGCGGCGAAAACGGCAGCACCGTCACGATTTACGACAATGGCGTGGCAATCGGGACGGCGCTCGTCACCGACGGGGTCTGGACATTCAATACGCCCGAATTATCAGAAGCCAGCCATGCGCTAACCTTCAGCGCGACTGACGATGCTGGAAATACCACGGCGCAAACCCAGCCGATCACTATTACCGTGGATATCACTGCCCCGCCCGCGCCAACGATCCAGACGGTGGACGACGATGGCACGCGCGTCGCCGGACTTGCCGATCCTTACGCTACCGTTGAAATTCACCATGCCGATGGCACCCTGGTCGGCAGCGCTGTCGCTAATGGCACCGGTGAATTCGTCGTTACGCTCAGTCCGGCGCAAACCGATGGCGGTACGCTGACGGCAATTGCTATCGATCGCGCGGGGAATAACGGCCCGGCTACGAATTTTCCCGCTTCCGACAGCGGTCTGCCCGCCGTCCCGGCCATCACGGCGATTGAAGATAATGTCGGGAGCGTACAGGGGAATATTGCGGCGGGCGGCGCCACGGACGACACCACGCCGACGCTGCGCGGCACCACGGATATCGGCTCTACCGTTGAAGTTTTCATTGATGGCGATTCGGCAGGCTTTGCCACCGTTGACGCCAGCGGGAACTGGATCTTTGAGATCGCGACGCCATTAAGCGAAAGCACACATTACTTCACCGTCCAGGCAACCAATGCGAATGGCCCGGGCGGCCTGTCCGCACCGGTCGGGATCACTGTCGATCTTAGCGCGCCGGCGCAACCGCTTATTACCAGCGCAACGGATGATGTCCCCGGCATGACCGGTACGCTGGATAACGGCGCACTCACCAATGATTCACGCCCGACGCTCAACGGAACGGGAGAAGCAGGCGCCACGATCCGCATTCTGGATAACGGCGTAGAAATCGGTTCCGCTACGGTAGATCAAAGCGGCAACTGGCGCTTCACCCCGAACGCGCCGCTGGAGAGCATCGCACACATCTTTACCGCCGTGGCGACCGATCCCGCCGGCAATAGCGGCCAGCCTTCGGACGGCTTTACGCTGAACATTGACGCGCAGGCGCCAGATGTGCCGGTTATCACGTCCGTGATTGACGATAACAATCAACCGACCGTTCCGGTGTTACCGGGGCAATCCACCGACGATCGGCAGCCAATACTGAACGGAACTGGCGAACCTGGCGCGACAATCACCATTTTTGATAACGGTACGCCGCTTGGCACGGCTCAGGTAGGCGAAAACGGTAGCTGGACCTTCCCGGTGCCCCGCAATTTGTCAGAGGGAAGCCATAATCTGACGGTTAGCGCTACCGATCCGGCGGGCAATACCAGCGCGGTCTCCGCGCCGTGGACGATCGTGGTCGATATTACGCCTCCGGCGATCCCGGTTCTCACCTCCGTCGTGGATGACCAGCCCGGAATTACCGGCAACCTGGTTAGCGGGCAGCTAACGAACGATGCGACGCCCACCCTGAACGGGCGCGGAGAGGCAGGCGCGACGATTAATGTCTATCTTGACGGTAATCCCGCGTCCATCGGTACCACGACGGTGAATAGCGACGGCACGTGGAGTTTCACGCCGCAGACGCCGCTTGCAAACGGTAGCCACACGTTCACCCTTAGCGCCACCGATCCGGCGGGTAATAGCAGCTCGGTGTCCAGCGGATTTGTGCTGACGATTGACGCCACACCGCCCGCCGCGCCGGTTATCGCCAGCGTGGCAGATAATACGGCGCCGGTAACGGGCATCGTCCCCAACGGCGGCTCGACGAACGAAACCCGACCAACACTCTCGGGTACCGGTGAGGCGGGTACAACCATCTCGATTTATAATGGCAGCGCGCTGGTCGGTACGGCGCAAGTTCAGGCCAACGGTAGCTGGAGCTTTACACCGTCTACCTCGCTGGGCGCGGGCGTCTGGAACCTGACGGCGACAGCAACCGATGCGGCAGGCAATACCAGCGCCGCGTCCGAAATACGCTCGTTTACTATTGATACCACGGCTCCCGCCGCGCCTGTTATTGATACGGTCTACGACGGTACGGGCCCCATTACCGGCAATCTGAGTTCAGGACAGATCACAGACGAGGCGCGCCCTGTCATTAGCGGCACCCGTGAAGCCAACACAACTATTCGTCTCTACGATAACGGCACGCTGCTGGCTGAAATTCCCGCCGACAATAGCAGTAGCTGGCGCTACACGCCCGACGCCTCGCTGGCGACGGGCAACCATGTAATTACCGTCATTGCCGTTGATGCCGCAGGCAACGCCAGCCCCGTTTCGGACAGCGTTAATTTCGTCGTCGATACTACGCCGCCGCTGACGCCGGTAATCACATCAGTCAGTGACGATCAGGCGCCAGGCCTCGGCACGATCGCGAACGGCCAAAATACCAACGATCCTACGCCAACCTTCAGCGGCACCGCAGAAGCCGGCGCCACGATCACGCTCTATGAAAATGGTACGGTCATTGGCACGACAACGGCTCAGCCTGACGGCGCGTGGAGCGTCTCCACCTCAACGCTGGCAAGCGGAACGCACGTCATCACCGCCGTCGCCACCGATGCCGCAGGAAACAGCAGCCCGAACAGTACGGCTTTCACCCTGACGGTCGATACCACCGCGCCGCAAACGCCAATCCTGACGTCCGTGGTGGATGACGTCGCGGGCGGGGTCACAGGAAATCTCGCTAATGGTCAGATAACCAATGATAACCGCCCCACGCTGAACGGCACTGCCGAAGCGGGCAGCGTGGTCAGTATCTATGATGGCGACACTCTGCTTGGCGTCACCTCGGCTAACGCGAGCGGCGCGTGGAGCTTCACGCCGACGACAGGGTTAAACGACGGCACGCGCACATTAACAGTGACCGCCACCGACCCGGCAGGCAACGTTAGCCCGGCCACCAGCGGGTTTACTATCGTGGTCGATACCCTTGCGCCAACGGTTCCGCTTATAACCAGCATCGTTGATGATGTCCCGAACAATACCGGCGCCATTGGCAATGGACAATCGACCAACGACACACAGCCGACGCTCAACGGTACCGCGGAAGCCAACAGCGCGGTAAGCATCTTCGATAATGGCGCGCTGGTCGCGACCGTGAACGCCAATGCCAGCGGTAACTGGAGCTGGACGCCAACCGCCGCGCTCGGCCAGGGAAGTCACGCCTATAGCGTTAGCGCCGCCGATGCGGCTGGCAACGTTAGCGCCGCTTCGCCATCGATAACGATTATCGTGGATACCATTGCGCCCGGCGCGCCCGGCAACCTGGTCATCAATGCTACCGGTAATCGCGTGACGGGCACCGCGGAAGCAGGCAGTACAGTGACGATTACCTCTGAGACTGGTGTGGTACTGGGAACCGCCACCGCCGACGGTACAGGTAGCTTCACCGCCACACTCACGCCCGCGCAGACCAATGGTCAGCCGCTACTGGCATTTGCCCAGGATAAAGCAGGCAACACTGGCATTGCCGCCGGATTTACCGCGCCCGATACGCGCGTGCCGGAAGCGCCGATCATCACCAACGTAGTGGATGATGTGGGTATTTATACCGGCGCTATCGCCAACGGTCAGGTCACTAATGACGCCCAACCCACATTGAATGGTACCGCTCAGGCGGGCGCCACGGTGAGCATTTATAACAACGGGGCGCTGCTCGGCACCACCACGGCGAACGCCAGCGGAAACTGGAGCTTTACCCCGACAGGCAATTTGACCGAAGGCAGCCACGCCTTCACCGCCACCGCGACTAACGCCAACGGTACAGGCAGCGTCTCCACCGCCGCGACGGTGATTGTCGATACGCTGGCGCCCGGTACGCCGTCAGGTACGCTCAGCGCCGATGGCGGTTCACTTTCCGGGCTGGCAGAGGCAAACAGCACCGTAACCGTCACGCTGACGGGGGGCGTGACGCTCACCACCACCGCTGGCAGCAACGGCGCATGGTCTCTCACCTTGCCGACAAAACAAATTGAAGGTCAACTCATTAACGTGACGGCGACTGACGCTGCGGGTAACGCCTCTGGCACGTTAGGCATTACCGCGCCGGTTCTGCCGCTGGCAGCAAGGGATAACATCACCAGTCTTGATCTGACCTCTACCGCCGTCACCAGCACGCAAAACTATTCGGATTACGGCCTGCTGCTGGTTGGCGCGCTTGGCAATGTCGCCTCGGTTTTGGGCAACGATACCGCTCAGGTTGAGTTCACCATTGCTGAAGGTGGTACGGGCGACGTCACCATCGATGCCGCCGCAACGGGAATCGTGCTTTCGCTGCTCAGTACTCAGGAGATTGTGGTACAGCGCTACGACACCAGCCTCGGCGCCTGGACGACGATCGTCAACACCGCCGTTGGCGACTTCGCGAATTTGCTTACCCTGACCGGGAGCGGCGTTACCCTGAACCTGAGCGGCCTGGGCGAAGGCCAGTACCGGGTACTCACTTATAACACCAGTCTGCTCGCCACCGGGTCATATACCAGCCTGGATGTCGATGTACACCAGACCAGCGCAGGTATTATTAGCGGGCCAACCATCAGTACCGGCAACGTCATGGCTGATGATACCGCGCCGACGGGCACCACGGTCACCGCCATCACCAACGCCAACGGCGTCAGTACGCCGGTCGGCGCGGGTGGCGTGGATATCCAGGGACAATACGGCACGCTGCACATTAATCAGGATGGCAGTTACACCTACACGCTGACTAAGCCCACGGCGGGATACGGACATAAAGAGAGCTTCACCTACACCATCACCCAGAATGGCGTCGGTAGCAGCGCCGCGCAACTGGTTATTAATTTGGGTCCCGCGCCTGTACCGGGCAGCGTGATAGCGACAGACAATAACGCCTCTCTGGTCTTTGATACTCACGTTAGCTACGTCAACAACGGTCCCTCGACACAAAGCGGCGTCACGGTATTAAGCGTCGGACTTGGTAATGTACTGAACGCGAATCTGCTTGATGATATGACTAATCCGATCATCTTTAACGTTGAAGAAGGCGCTACGCGAACCATGACGTTACAGGGAACCGTCGGCGGCGTCTCACTGGTTTCCACGTTCGATCTGTACGTTTATCGCTTCAACGATGCCATTCAGCAATATGAGCAGTTCCGGGTGCAAAAGGGCTGGATTAACACCCTGCTGTTAGCCGGACAGTCCCAGCCGCTGACCCTGACGTTGCCTGGCGGCGAATACCTGTTCGTGCTGAATACCGCCAGCGGCATTAGCGTCCTCACTGGCTATACGTTGGCGATTTCCCAGGACCACACCTATGCCGTTGACAGTATCACCGCCAACACCACCGGCAACGTACTGACCAATGATGTCGCCCCTACGGACGCCCTCCTCACTGAAGTAAACGGCGTGGCGATTGCGACGACCGGCACGACGGAGGTAAACGGGCTGTATGGTTCGCTCATCATTGACGCAAGAGGCAACTATACCTACACGCTGAAGAACGGCGTCGGCGCCGACAGCATTAAAACGCCGGACAGCTTTATCTATACGGTCAAAGCGCCAAACGGCGATACCGATACGGCCTCACTCAATATCACGCCAACCGCCAGGGCGCTGGATGCGATTAATGATGTCAGCGATACCCTTAGCGTCGCCACGCTTCAGGATACCGCTGCCTGGCTGGACTCCAGCGTCGGCAGCGCCAGTTGGGGGCTACTCGGCAAATCGGGCAGCGGGAGCGGCACCTTTGACGTTGCAACGGGCACCGTACTTAAAGGCGCGTCACTGGTTTTTGATGTCTCCACGCTCATTACGCTGGGCAATCTGAATATTAGCTGGGCCATTCAGGAGAACGGGACCGTCATACGCAACGGAACCGTTCCGGTGGCGAATATCACGCTGGGCAGCGCGACGGTGACCGTTAACCTGAGCGGCCTGGAGCTGGATGCCGGAACGTACACGCTGAACTTTACCGGCACCAATACCCTGGCCGGGGCGGCGACGATCACGCCACGCGTCATCGGCACCACCGTCGATCTGGATAATTTTGAAACGTCCGGAACGCATACCGTTCTCGGCAATATTTTTGACGGCAGCGACGCGGCGGGGGCGATGGATCAGCTTAATACGGTGAATACCCGCCTGAGCATTAGCGGGTATAACGGCAGCGCCGCCACGCTGGACGCCGCGGCGAATACCACCAGCGCCACGATTCAGGGACATTACGGCACATTGCAAATTAACCTTGATGGCGCTTACACCTACACCCTGAATAATGGCGTCGCGATGTCGTCCATCACCAGTAAAGAGGTCTTTACCTATCAACTGGATGACAAGATGGGTCATACGGATAGCGCCACATTGACCATTGATATGGCGCCGCAAATCGTCAGTACCAACCAAAACGATGTTCTCATCGGCTCCGCCTATGGCGATACGCTGATTTACCACCTGTTAAACGGCGCGGACGCGACCGGCGGCAACGGCGCCGATCGCTGGCAAAACTTCTCTACCGCGCAGGGCGACAAGATCGATATCCACGAACTGCTGACCGGCTGGGATCACCAGGCGGCGACGCTGGGTAACTTTGTTCAGGTTCATACCAGCGGCGCCAATACGGTGATATCCGTCGATCGCGACGGCGCCGGCAGCGCGTTTAAATCAACCGACCTTGTCACTCTGGAGAATGTGCAGCTCACGCTAAATGATCTGTTGCAGAACAACCACCTGATAACCGGCGGTTGATAAAAAAGCCCCGAACGCCACGACGTTCGGGGCAACAAGCGGTGATATTTAAAAGGGATAAACTATGGGAAGAGTCGCGCCTGTCGCCATCGTACTGGCATTTGCTTTGTTTCATCACCAGCCCCGGGGCGCAGAAGCGCCGCCAATGATTACATCCGAAGGATTAGCAACGGACCAGATGCTTCCTTCGCTGGATGGCTCCGCCGCTGAGTTGCCGCTCAGCGCCGCCGCGCCGGGCAACCTGACGCTCAATGACGCGGTCAATCGCGCCGTTAACTGGCATCCTTCTATTCGCGAAGCCGTCGGCAAACTGCTCGCACAGAATGAACAAATAGAGGTCGCCAAATCGAAATATTATCCGCAAGTCAGCGCTGGCGTGAACAATGGGTACAGCAATACCTACACCGATCACGGGTATAGTCCCTCGCTGGTGCTGTCGGTATCGCAAATGCTTTATGACTTCGGCAAAGTGGCAAGCCAGGTTCGCGCCGAAACCGCAGGCGCAGCACAGCAACAGGCTAATGTGTTGCTCAGTATTGATACCGTCGCGCACGAAACCGCCAACGCCATTGTACAAACGCAGAGCTGGCAGCAAATGGTAGACGCGGCGGAAGAACAGCTCACCGCGCTGGACAGCATCGGTAAACTTATCCGGCAGCGCAGCGATGAAGGCGCTACGTCGCTATCTGACGTAGTGCAAACCGAAGCCAGAATCGAATCCGCCCGCTCGCAACTGGCGCAGTATCAGGCCAATCTCGACAGTGCGAAAGCCTCACTGATGAGCTGGCTGGGCTGGAATTCGCTTAACGGCATCAATAATGACTTCCCGGCGAAACTTGCTCGCAGCTGTGAGACGGCGACTCCCGACGATCGACTGGTGCCCGCGGTACTGGCCGCCTGGGCGCAGGCCAACGTTGCGCGGGCGAATCTGGACTATGCCAGCGCGCAAATGACGCCGACGATTTCGCTCGAACCTTCTGTACAACATTATCTTAATGATAAATATCCCAGTCATGAAGTGCTGGATAAAACCCAGTATTCCACCTGGGTAAAAGTTGAGATGCCGCTTTATCAGGGCGGAGGGCTGACTGCCCGACGCAACGCCGCCAGCCATGCGGTAGACGCGGCTCAGTCGACCATTCAGCGCACCCGGCTTAATGTCCGCCAGAAACTGATGGAGGCGCGCAGCCAGGCAATGAGTCTTGCCAGCGCGTTACAAATCCTTCGTCGGCAACAGCAGCTTAGCGAACGCACGCGCGAACTGTATCAGCAGCAATACCTTGACCTCGGTTCCCGCCCGCTGCTCGACGTGCTTAATGCGGAGCAGGAGGTTTACCAGGCGCGTTTTGCCGAACTGCAAACGGAAAGCCAGTTGCATCAGTTGCAACTGAACTGTCTGTATAACACCGGCGCGCTTCGTCAGGCGTTCGCGTTAAATCATCGCAGCATTCAATCCGTGGAGATCCAGCCATGACCCGCGCCGCCCCCGATGTAGAAGAGGTACTCAGTGAGCGCGCGCTAAGCCAATGGGCGCAGGCCATCAGCCATGTCGCCGGTCATTATCGCGTTGCCTGTTCTCCCGGTTCAATTCAGGCCAACGCCCCGTGGTTTAGGGGTAAAAGCAGAACGACCGCCTTAACGCAGCTCGCGCGGCAGGCGGGTTTATCCTTTCATGCGCCGGACATAGACAAAACGGCATTTAGTCAGTGGCGATTGCCGTTGGTTGTCGAGCTCCGGGACGGGCAGTTATTGGTCATCGAGCATGTTAATGGCGAAGATGCGGTAGACGTTTTTGTGATTGAAGAAGAGGGTCAGCGTAACCGCCTGACGTTCAGCGAGTTATTGCCGGAGATCCTCTATGTTGCCGCGCTACGCCCGCTATCGGCGCTCAAGGATAGCCGCGTCGATCGCTATATCTCCCGCTTTAAACCCGACTGGATGCGCGAGCTGGTTCTGCAGGATATTCGCCCTTATTTACCGGTAATGGTCGCCGCCTTTCTGATTAACGTGCTGTCGCTGGCCGGGATTGTGTTCTCTATGCAGGTTTACGATCGAGTGATCCCCGCTCAGTCATATCCTACCCTGTACGTGCTCTCCTTCGGCGTGCTGGTAGCGGTGCTGTTCGGTTTTCTGCTGCGTGAAGCGCGTACGCACATTATGGACGTGCTCGGTAAACGCGCCGATATGCGCATTTCCGATCGGGTATTCGGTCATGCGTTAAGGCTGCGCAACAGCGCTATCCCCCGTTCCACCGGCAGTTTTATCTCGCAGTTACGCGAACTGGAGCAGATCCGCGAGATGATTACCTCTTCAACGCTGGCGACCATTGTCGATCTGCCTTTCTTTTTCCTGTTTATGATAGTCCTGTCGATTATTGCCCCACCGCTGGCATGGATAGCGCCCGTGGCGGCTCTACTGATGATCCTGCCGGGCGTCGCACTGCAAAAAAGACTGGCTGTCCTCGCCAACCAGGCCGCCCACGAAGCGACGCTACGCAATGCAGTCTTGGTCGAAAGCGTTCAGGGGCTGGAAGATATTAAACTGATGCAGGCGGAGAACCGCTTTCTTCAGCAGTGGAATAGCTATATCCGTATTACCGGCGAGTCGGGTCTACGCACCCGCAAACTCACGCAAGGGCTTATCAGTTGGGGGATGTCGGTACAAAGTCTGGTGTATGCCGCAGTGATTATGTTCGGCGCGCCGATGGTCATTGAAGGCAGTATGACTACCGGCGCCGTGGTCGCCGCGTCGATGCTCGGCTCGCGGATGATCGCGCCAATGGCCAACCTGTGCGGCGTGCTGGCGCGCTGGCAGCAGGTGAAAGCGGCGAAGATGGGTCTCGACAACATTATGCAACTGCCCACCGAGACACAGCATGACGATAGCCTGATACACCGCGACATCCTCCACGGGCATTACCTCTTTGAAAACGCTCAGTTTCGTTACCATAACGACGATCAACGCATACCGCTGCGCCTCGTACGTCTGGAGATCATGCCAGGCGAGCGGATTGCGATACTGGGGCGTAACGGCGCGGGTAAATCCACACTTTTACAGGCGATGGCGGGCGGCCTGGAGATGATTCAGGGAGATGCCCGGCTTGATAATCTCAGCTTGTCGCACATCGATATGGCGGATTTACGCCGCAACATCGGCTTTCTTAGCCAGAACGCGCGGCTTTTCTTCGGCACCCTACGAGAGAACCTGACGCTCGGCGCGCCGCACGCCAACGATGAACAGATTTTTGACGCGCTCGAAGTCAGCGGCGGCGCCGTCTTCGTCAGGCGGCTGGCAAAAGGGTTGGATCATCCCATTATGGAGGGTGGTAACGGCCTGTCCGGCGGGCAGCGTCAGTCCCTGTTGCTGGCGAGAATGCTGCTGCGCTCCCCCAATATTGTGCTACTTGACGAACCCAGCGCCTCGCTGGACGAACATACGGAACGAGAGTTTATTCAGCGGTTACATCAGTGGCTTGGCAATCGTACCCTGGTCGTCGCGACGCACCGGGTACCAATACTGGAGCTGGTTGAGCGTGTCGTTGTCCTGAAAGAAGGACAACTGGTGATGGACGCGCCAAAGGCGCAGGCGCTTAACGCGGATCGGATGCAAAGTCACCGTCGGGAGTGGAAAAATGAAAACCAATCAGCATGATGCCGCGATGGACGATCCCGATATTCAGCGTGAACGGGCGTTTTCCGGCGCGGGTCGTATTGTTCTGATCAGCTCACTGTTATTTCTCATTCTCGGCATCTGGGCGTGGTTTGGCCGACTGGATGAGGTTTCCACCGGCAACGGGAAAGTGATCCCCAGTTCACGCGAACAGGTTCTGCAGTCGCTGGATGGCGGCATTCTGGCGCAGTTGACGGTGCGGGAAGGCGACAGAGTTCAGGCTAACCAGATTGTCGCCCGGCTTGATCCGACGCGTCTGGCGTCCAATGTGGGTGAAAGTGCGGCAAAATATCGCGCTTCACTCGCCTCCAGCGCACGGTTAACTGCGGAAGTCAGCGACTTACCTCTCGCCTTCCCCGCTGAGCTGAACGGCTGGCCGGACCTGATTGCCGCAGAGACGCGTCTCTATAAAAGTCGCCGCGCGCAGCTGGCCGATACCGAAGCCGAGCTACGGGATGCGCTGGCGTCGGTTAATAAAGAGCTGACCATTACCCAGCGGCTGGAGAAAAGCGGCGCGGCCAGTCATGTTGAAGTGCTACGCCTGCAACGACAAAAAAGCGATTTAGGCTTAAAAATTACCGATCTGCGCTCACAATATTATGTGCAGGCACGCGAAGCGTTATCGAAAGCGAACGCTGAGGTCGATATGCTCTCCGCCATTTTAAAAGGACGCGAGGATTCCGTCACCCGCCTCACCGTGCGTTCGCCGGTACGCGGCATTGTTAAAAATATCCAGGTCACGACGATTGGCGGCGTGATCCCGCCTAACGGCGAGATGATGGAGATAGTGCCGGTAGACGATCGTCTGCTGATTGAAACCCGCCTTTCGCCGCGTGATATCGCCTTTATTCATCCCGGCCAACGCGCATTGGTTAAAATTACTGCTTACGATTACGCCATTTACGGCGGGCTTGACGGCGTGGTGGAGACCATTTCACCGGACACCATTCAGGATAAAGTGAAACCGGAAATTTTCTACTATCGCGTGTTTATCCGCACCCACCAGGACTATCTACAAAATAAATCAGGACGCCGTTTTTCGATTGTTCCAGGCATGATCGCCACGGTGGATATCAAAACTGGTGAAAAAACCATTGTCGACTATTTAATCAAACCGTTTAATCGCGCGAAAGAAGCGCTGCGCGAGCGGTAAATCGTTGAAGATAAGAAGATACGGGGGCTGGTCACGCGTGTCACAAGTCTGTTATACTTACCTTACACATTGGGGCTGATTCTGGATTCGACGGGATTTGCGAAACCCAAGGTGCATGCCGAGGGGCGGTTGGCCTCGTAAAAAGCCGCAAAAAAATAGTCGCAAACGACGAAACCTACGCTTTAGCAGCTTAATAACCTGCTTAGAGCCCTCTCTCCCTAGCCTCCGCTCTTAGGACGGGGATCAAGAGAGGTCAAACCCAAAAGAGATCGCGTGGATGCCCTGCCTGGGGTTGAAGCGTTAAAACGAATCAGGCTAGTCTGGTAGTGGCGTGTCCGTCCGCAGGTGCCAGGCGAATGTAAAGACTGACTAAGCATGTAGTACCGAGGATGTAGGAATTTCGGACGCGGGTTCAACTCCCGCCAGCTCCACCAAATGATGATCCGGATACGTCCGGTGAAGTACAGAAAGCCCGCACGGCACAAGCCCTGCGGGCTTTTTTGTGCCTGTCCTTGTCCGAGAACATCCGGCTAAATCCGGTGATTATTGGTATACGTTTAGGTATACGGTAGGATGTATACCTAAAAGCGTATACCAATTCATGAAGGAGCGGCCACAGTGGCACGGACAACACGCCCCCTGACCAACACCGAAGTTCTGCGCGCTAAAGCGTTAGAGAAGGATCTAACGCTACATGATGGCGATGGAATTTTCCTGATAGTGAAAACCAGCGGGAAAAGGCTCTGGCGTTTCCGTTATCAACGCCCGGCAACAAAGCAGCGAACAATGATGGGGCTCGGTGCTTTCCCTTCACTTTCGCTTGCTGATGCCCGAGGGTTAAGAGCTGATTACCTTGCCTTATTAGCCAACGGAATCGACCCGCAAATTCAAGCTGAAGTTGCAGAGGAACAGCAGCAAATCGCACTGGACAGTATTTTTTCAACGGTCGCCGCTAACTGGTTCCAGCTCAAAAGCAAAAGCGTTACCCCTGATTACGCAAAAGACATTTGGCGTTCACTGGAAAAAGATGTATTCCCTGCCATCGGTGAGATCCCTGTTCAGCAAATCAAAGCCCGAACATTGATTGAAGCTCTTGAGCCAATCAAAGCTCGTGGGGCGCTTGAGACTGTACGTCGACTGGTGCAGCGCATTAACGAGATAATGATTTATGCCGTAAACACTGGCCTGATTGATGCTAATCCAGCATCAGGTGTTGGGATGGCCTTTGAGAAGCCCAAAAAACAAAACATGCCGACACTGCGTCCGGAAGAATTGCCGAAGCTGATGCGTTCTTTAGTGATGTCAAATCTGTCTGTTCCGACTCGCTGTCTCATTGAATGGCAACTCCTGACGCTTGTGCGCCCTTCTGAGGCCTCCGGTGCTCGTTGGGCAGAAATCGATCTCGATGCAAAGCTTTGGACTATTCCAGCCGAACGGATGAAAGCTAAGCGGGAACACATTGTTCTTTTATCACCACAGGCATTAGAGATTCTGGATGTAATGAAGCCAATTAGCGCTCACCGAGAACATGTTTTTCCCAGCAGGAATGATCCAAAACAAGATATGAATAGCCAGACGGCTAATGCTGCTTTAAAACGAATTGGATTCGGAGGTAAGCTTGTAGCACATGGTTTACGTTCTATAGCCAGTACTGCCATGAATGAAGCAGGATTCAATGCTGATGTTATTGAGGCAGCACTAGCTCATAGTGATAAAGATGAAGTACGAAGAGCTTATAATCGCTCTATATATCTTCCGCAAAGAATAGAATTAATGAATTGGTGGGGTAATAAAACGTCCAGTCTTTAAGAAACTCGCCAGAATAAACTGACGAGACTTTCAATTATGTTAATCTATATACTCATCCTGTGATTCATTTTCAAATACAACGCCTTCAGTGTACTCAGCATACTTTTGCTTTAAGAACTGTAGACCATCTTCACGGTCATACGATATATTAAGCTGATTTTGTAGAAAACCCAATCTATGTTTGTTCTCTTGAATAAGTTGAGACCACGTTTTTATCCAAATAGTCATTTCTTCAGCTTGATATATTGCACCTTCAGGAAGATTTTTTTGTTTTAATTCTCTGAGAGCATAAGTTGTGAGCTCATTTGATATAACCCAGAAGTTCCACTTTGTTTTTAAACCATTAAATCTTGAGTCTTCAGCAACTGCATACGCATAGGATTTAACCTGTTCTATTTCTGATTGACCTATATTTACTTTAGGTGCCTTTAACTCGATAATAATATGCTCACGCTCATCTGGGTAATTTTTGCCTATACTTCTAGTAAGCATTAAATCAACAATACCTACACTACCATCTATCCTTGTTACTTTTTCATCAACTGGAATATCAATCCCTTGCTTTTCTAAATGTACTCTTAATACCTCAGTTAGTGACTTATCATTGACACTCAATGTAAAAGACTCACCAAAAAACCATGTATTATCCGCCATTATTTTATGAAGCTGACTTCTCTCTTTGAATACTTTTCTTGTATTCTGATGAAATAATACATTTTCAAGCCCAGATATGAATTTCAATCTATCAGTAATTATTTTTGAAACACTAATAACAGCTGACAATGAGGCATCCCTTAATATCTCAGCCAATTCAGTTTGTTTTTCCTTAGGAAGCGAGAGAACCTCCTCCAATATAGTTCTCAAGTCATCAGGGCAACTCCCAACAATATGCCTGAGTAATTTAAACTGAAATTTCTTAAGTTTAAGGTCGCCATTATCAAATTGTGGTATGTATTTTATAACATTGATGGCCATAATATCGAATACTTTTCTTTCAGCATCCTCAACAATATTTTCGGCCTTACCCACATATGGATAAACACCTTCATTTTTCCATTTATCAATTAGCTCCCTTGACTTTTCATGATCTCTTTTCCTGAAGTGTTCCTTTATCAAACCTTCGACTTTATTTAATACAGGACTTAAAGAAGGCTCTAAATCCATGAGCGACAAAGTACCCTCATGGGAAAGTTTGGTCAAATGTGTAGACTTCAAATAAACAGAATAAGAATATGTACTAGTCCCTCTAATTTTCTTCTCATAACTTATTAAGGGAAATCCTTCCTTGTCGCATAAAAAAATCTCATTTTCTTTAGCTGACTTCCATTCAATAACTTGTAACTCATATGAATGTAATTCATCACAATAAACCACATCGTCTAATTTATAGCTTGTATCAAATAAAATCTGTGCTGTTGGATCGATTTGTTCTCGATTTACAAATACTTTTACGGATGGGTATTTACTAAGATATAAAGCAAGTGTAGTGGAAAGAAACTCAGATAGTTTTTGAGGTGTCAATGAGGTGAAGTTTTTCACCAATTCCAATATAGAAACAACTGTTCCTGATTTAGTTTCACTTGATACAACCTTATCAGAAACTGAAATTTTCTTCTTATTATCAGCTATTCCTTTTATTTTATATTCATAATATACATCATCAAGTAAATAAGTAGTATTCCACTCAATATATCGACCTATTGAGAATGCCTTAAAACGTCCTTGCCCTTCTTTTCCGTGTAAAAAACGAGATTTTCTTTCTGATAAAACCTTGTCTTTTTTCCATGACCCGCCCAGTGAACTAAATAACTTTTCTGCATTCTCATAGGGAATACCATTACCATCATCCCTGATAAATATATGCGAGAGTCCTAACTCAGACTCTGTCAAATCAACATATACATTTTCAGCATCAGCATCTAAGGCATTCCATACCAACTCAGCGATTGCTTGTAATGCAGAAGATTTAGAAACCTTATCTAAATAATCTATCTGTACTTCTACATTAAATGATTTCTCTGCCATGTGAGTCCCTTATTTTTTGTTAATATTTTTAGCAGTTAAAAAATTAAATCAGTATAATAATTTCATCAGTACTTTAGATCACGTCAAATAATTAAGCCAGTATTTTTAGATAGCCAATCACAAAACATAGCTTTTGACGATTGTTAGTTTGAAATTGATTCTTATGATCTATAAACGATTGTTTTATCACTATTGAATTGGCGAGTTAAAAAAATATCACAACATAGTTGTAAAATTAAAAGTATCTTTAACTTAGCGCGCAATGCTCTCCCCGACACGCCCGCCCGCTTAAGAGACCGCTTTTAATGAGGTGCAAAAGTGGCCTCAGGCTGCGCCGCGACAGGCACAAGCACAGGCACAGGCACAGGCACAGGCACAGGCAGGGGCGGGAAAACACATGCAAAACCATGCACCTTATGGATGCATGGCTTATTTGGTTAAAAATAGCGGGATTTACGGGGATTTTTTGACGGGCTACTGCGCGGCCAGTTCGGTGCGTCGACGGGTGTAAATCATATTCTGTGCAGGGGTGAATTTTTCACGATTACCATCCCGCGAAGCGGCATCAGGCCTGAATCCGATGGCCGTTAAAATATCGCTGTCCTGCGCAGAATAATTAATTTTTTCACCTGCGGCCAGCCACACCGGCAGGGCTTCACGCAGATAATCAACTGAGTGCTGCATGGCGCTCTGTTTTACTGCGGGAATTTGTTCGTTATACCCCATCAGCTCAGGTGCCAGCGTGGCGGCCAGCTCCGCACCGTGCTGCTGCATAAAGTCATGGAGCCAGTTAAGTTGCACCTCCTCATGCGAGAAGATGTAGCGACCGGCGGCCTGATTCACCTCCCATTTTTTTACGTCAATCAGGTCACGCAATGTCTGTAATCTGCGGGAACCTGATGCGTGTCATCCAGCAATAATTCCTGATATTCCTGCTCTGCGGCGGTCAGTTCGGCTTTACGGTCCAGCCACGCCGTTTTGTTCATCTGACAGGCTTCAAACGCCTGCTCTAAGGTCAGGGAGGAGCTAACTTACACCTGCATGTGTTTACCAAAGGAGTACAGGTTACTAATGCCTCGTCCATTTTCTCTCAACCCTAAGAAGAATTAGCCCGTAAGGAATAAGGGTAATATCCATGCATATAAACCTGAAAATCCAAACTTCGTGGTAAGTCCAAGCCTTACCCCCACTGGTGCTAAATTTTATCTCATATTCAGAAGGAGATGATAGAAAACTATATCTTTCACACGGTATCGAACTTCCTTGCCAAGCCATAATTGGTCAGTTATCTCTACCGTTTCAACACGTTTCTTTTTATCAGTAAAACCAGCATAACTAATATCTGAAACATATTTTTTATAATCTTTTGTCAGTTGCGTAAAATCGTCGATATCACAGTAAACTATAATAAATACCGGACTTAGCCCCTCATTATCATAAGATGAAATCTTATCCAAATGCCCACTAATAGTCCTTTTTTCAAGTGAGAAAAGGCGAAAAGCCTCAAAAATAGCAATTCTAGTATTATCACTGTGCTTAATAACACCATCTATTTCTCCGATACTTTGACCCGATGCTGAGCGCCCCATCCTTTTCTGGTCACCAAAACCAATCCTGGCTTCAGACATACGCATATCAAACAACGACGTAAACCAATCATTAATCAGATCCTCATTAGTAATCTGGCTGGTTATTGTACCTTTTGCTCTCCTACCAGCTTGAAGCTGAAGATTTTTTTTGCGCATCAGAAGTTCACGACCAATGCTGATAACCACATCTTTCAAGAAAATCTCAGTAGTTTGGCCATTCCCAATAATTTTGACATATTCGTTAAATTTACGACTAACGATCAAACCGTATTGTTTGGCGAGTTGGAATGTACTATTCTTCTGTGACTCAACCATAGCCCTGAAAATACCAGTCACAACAGGTTCTTCAGGAAGAGCCTTATTTAACTTCTCAAGAAGTGGCATTAGACTGGTATCGTCGCCGATATCAGCATTTAATTTTCGATAATTATCAATGATCTGCTGTGCTGCCCAGACTTCGTTTCGTTCTACAAGAGCAAGGCAATATGGCAGCATTATTTCTTTGGTGTTACGCTGCTCAGGCGTTAATTTTCGCCAGAAAATATCAGCCTGATGTTGAAAATTCAGTTTCCGCATAGCATCCAGTATTTGGCTTGCCCACTGAGTTCCAATATCTTGGGGTTTCGTCTCTTTAATAGATATGAGAAATTTATTAAGAGCGAGAGATAGAAGTGAAAGATCCCCCACTTTCTCGCCATATTCAATTCTTGCCACAAAAAGGGCAAAGGAATGGTGAAGGCTCTTACTAGTCCTATAAAGGGACTCCATTATACTTACACTTTTCTCCGGATCGCTTTTATACAAGGCTATTGCACAAATGTAACGACTAAACTGGTCACATTCATAAGACAAATTCTTAAAGTGGATGTTGTTTTCAGATAAATCTATATCAGGTTTCTTGAAAGATATTAACTTAGAGGCCCTAATATATTCATTAGGATTATCTTTTAACTCCATAAATAATCTTAAATGTTCATACTTATAAGCATATCCTTCCCATCGACAAATACGCTCTAGCAAATCAATGTTTTTCATACTTCTAAGTCGACTAAGAATAGGTTTTGCTGCCTGCAAGACCCCCCAAGCTAATTTTAAATGATTATTGTCACATGCCGATATGAATGCTAATTCAAGATCATTGAGACCTAAATTTTCTTTATCCAGATCTCGACGAGCTAAAATAATATCCTGCAAAACCTGCTCTCTAGCCAAGATATGACAATGGTCAAGCATGATATACAAGGAGCTAACTGGAATTCTCTCTTTACACTGTTCGATAAAATCAACATAGAGATCATCGGGGATACTATTCAAAAAAACACTAAAGGCCACCCATAAATCCCTAGTATTATCAGTAATATACCTATCAAATATATATACCCTACCTTCCTGTTTTCCAAACCCATACGAACACACTATTTCTGTTACTTTTCGCCAAACCCTTTTGTGCTCAATGACATCAATTTTGCACTTAACAACACACATCAAAGTCTGCATGTAATGCCTTATAGCAGAAGCAACTGCCGACCAGTTTTTATTTTCATATGTCAGTGAATCTTTCCAATCTAATATCCTCACTGACATAGAAAGCAAAGGACTAGCTCCTTTTACTGCAATCAGACTTGCCCATGGTAAGGAGGCAAAAAAAGCGCCAGGTTCAAGATCTCGGCGCTTTCCACTAAAACATTCTTCAAAGGCTGTTTGATAGAAGGTATACAAACAGGTACACAATTCTTGCTGAATCTTTTGTTTATGATTTCCCTCCACTTTTTCAATACGCTCAGCGAGCCAAAACCCAATATAGTAAATACTTCTTTCTTTAAGCCTCAAAACTCGTCGAGGTAGTTGCTCTTCTAATTGCTTAATGAAAGAACTGACCAATTGCAGCACACTCGCATCGTCAAGACGTTGCAGTAGGCAAGTTAATATTCTGTATTCTGGCGAATCAATATAATTGTCATTATAGAAACCACATAAATCAGCGATATGATATGCAATCTTCAGTAGACGTTGCCCATTGGCATCACAGCCCTCAATTGTTCGTAAATACTCTTTTAAAAGCGCTTCCCTGTAGGTTTTCTCAATACCCGCAGCCCCAGAATAACTGCTCAAGAGAGAATGAAGCGTTCCCCTACTGATCAAATGAACTAAGGCTGTATCACAAGTATCGGCACGGGATAACAGAAATAGCATATACGTCCAGTTGAATCGTTGTGGTAGGATATTAAACAAGATGTGCCTTAAAACCGGATTGTTTTTAGCCATTACAAGCAGATTTAATGAAAAAGACGAACCTCTGAGGCATCGTCTGTCAATATAGATTGAATGAATCAAACACTCTTGGATCAACCATGTTAAGGGCATCGACAGTCCAAGTTCATACCCGAATTGTTCCCATTTTTCAAAAGCCTCCATTTCATCGGGGTCATCTCCTGCAGGATACATATATAGCGCATCTAAATCCTGAGCCGTTATATTTCCAGTAGCTGATATTCCTGACTTCATTACACTTTCAGGCATATCCTCGTTCAGGGATACATTAAATTGTATAGTTCGAGACTCAACAAGTTGCCGGAAATATTGAGAATTTGTAACTTGTTTGAATATAGTTTTCAATGAATATGACGATGAGAGTTCTGATGATAAGAGCCTTTCAATTTCTTCAAAAAACATTTCCTCTTGCTTCTTTTCCAGAAGGCTAAATAGTACAGGAACAATAGCCCTTCCCTGTACTTGTATACATAGCATCCAGCGTCTAAACGCCTCCTTCGCAGGATACTTCTCAAGTAGAGTTTGCCAGAGATAAGTACTATGAAGAGGAGTGAATTTTGAGGTCTCAGGTGCAACACTGACAGCGTCGTTTATCCGCGTACATAGTGGTAATAATGTTTCCAGAGAAACGTTGCCAAATTCTTCACTTAATAGTGCTGTAAGTTCGTTAACATTTATGCAAAAGTGTGGTTCAATAAAATCATTCAAGCCAAGCCGTATCTGTTTAAGCTGTTCCGCTGTGTTCAAAATATCGATAATACTGTCATCGAGCACTTCTGTTTGCCAAGGATGTTGACAATGTACGCTACACCAGTCAGCGTAAAATGACAAAAATCCCGCATCCTCGAGGAAATCAAGCGAACAGTTAGTTTGTATAAAATGGTGCTTACCATCTTTACATGGCCAGCCTCTCGATCCAGATAATAGTTCAGCTATAGTTGTTTTGTTAAGTACAGGGGTTGCCAAAGTGGCGTGCGCAAGATAGATCGCGAGCGCTCTGGCATGCTGATGCTCTTTGTAAGTCCAGAGTCTATCCCGAGTGAACACAGGTGTTTCATCAACCAATAACTTATGCAAAAGATACCAATTTGGGGAGTAATTATTCATTTTGTTCATCATCTTAGCATTCTTGCCTTTTGCTGATTGTAACCTAACTTAAAATGAATACTTATTTTCTCACTTACTGTAGTCCCTCAAGGTGATTATGGTTGTGAGGTGCCCCTAGCTTATAGCCTGACAGCTCCTGAAATCCCCATCAGAATATTAAACGTCTACTCCAAGTAGATAGAGGTCTGAACGAAAGGCTATCAGATCAGCTAGAAGCAACAAACCTATGACGTCCACCCACAAGCCTCGACTAACACGCAAAATCCTTCCTACAACAATCAACTTAATAATCAACAAGATACCCCCTTCCATATCAACACTATCGCCACTCTTTTGCGCCTTCGCCTTCGCGCAAAAAATAAAAATCCCCAACAAACTCAACCACCTCCCCCACCAATTACAAGGACGCCAGCAAATAAAACAAGGGGCAACGTGAATACGTAGCCCCTTTTTGTTGTCTATGTCCACTTTACGTCCACCAAATTAAAGGATTTAACGCCAGGATTAATGCAGTCATTAAAAGTATGGCACTGACTACTTTAGGAAGAGGCGTCCGTCACATCACTGCACGGAAAGTCCACACAGAACACGATCTGCCGCCGGACACCATTAAATTGCCCCGCAACGCGTTATCAATACTACTCCCTACGTTTCCCGTTACCTTGTTGTCGGTACGTTTACCTCATTGTCTGAAAGGTTATTTGCGAAGTTATCATTAATAATCCACGGGCGTCTGGTATGCGAATCCAGTTCCCCAATCCTGACGCTTTGCCTTCGCGACCATACGCGCGTAAATAAGCCTGAAACCAAACTTCACCGCTTAACGCTCTCCTCTTTCCCGATTTTTACGCAAAAAATCATCACATGCTCAAGTGTCGTATTAGTTATTGCATTTTACAAATGATATTGGTAATTATTATCATTCTCATTAACAACTTGTTCGATGTATGACGTGGAGAGAGAGGATTTCTCATGCGTATTCTGTTTGTCGGTCCCCCACTGTATGGACTGCTATACCCTGTGCTGTCCCTGGCGCAAGCGTTTCGTGTTAATGGCCATGAAGTGCTGATTGCAAGCGGTGGAAAATTTGCACAGAAAGCAGCCGAAGCTGGGTTGGTGGTATTTGACGCTGCGCCTGGTTTCGATTCGGAAGCGGGTTATCGCCGTCAGGAGGCATTGCGAAAAGAAAATAACATTGGAACAAAAATGGGGAACTTCTCATTCTTCAGCGAAGAGATGACTGACCCGCTGGTCGCGTTCGCCGGGCAGTGGCGACCAGATCTCATCGTCTACCCTCCCCTTGGGGTCGTTGGACCACTGATTGCCGCTAAGTATGACATTCCGGTAGTGATGCAAACCGTCGGCTTCGGTCATACGCCCTGGCACATCAAAGGCGTGACGAAATCACTTTCTGACGCCTACCGCCGCCATGGGGTCAGCGCGCCACCAAGAGATCTGGCGTGGATAGACGTCACACCGCCCAGCATGAGCATACTGCAAAATGACGGAGAGCCGGTTATCTCCATGCAATACGTCCCGTATAACGGCGGCGCCGTCTGGGAAGAATGGTGGGAACGTACACCTGATCGCAAGCGTCTTCTGGTCAGCCTCGGCACCGTCAAACCGATGGTGGATGGCCTGGATCTGATTTCCTGGGTAATGGATTCTGCCGGCGAAGTAGATGCCGAAATCATCCTGCATCTTCCGGCAAACGCCCGCTCGGATTTACGTTCACTGCCGCCGAATGTCCGTCTGGTCGACTGGCTTCCGATGGGCGTTTTCCTTAACGGCGCCGACGGTTTTATCCACCATGGCGGCGCAGGCAACACCCTGACGGCGCTGCATGCCGGCATTCCGCAGATAGTCTTTGGCCAGGGTGCCGACAGACCCGTCAATGCCCGCGCCGTGGTCGAGCGCGGATGCGGCATTATTCCCGGTAAAAGCGGACTTACGAGCAGCATGATCAATACCTTCCTCGATAATCACGCGCTTCGCGAGGCGTCGCAGGAGGTCGCGGCGGAAATGGCGGCCCAGCCTTGCCCGACCGAGGTGGCAAAAAAACTGATCGCCATGCTGCAACACGGCTAACCGCGGCAGCGCAATGACAATATGGCGGCTGAACCCAGCGTGTGTCGCCATAACTCATCTTTCACCGATAAGGAGGCTTAATGCCCGCGACTCATTCCCCCATGCCCGCTCGTGCCTGGATAGTTCGCCTTGCCCGCGTGTGTTGGGAACGTAAAACACTGAGCATCATTGTCATCGTAGCATCAGTATCGACCATTTTACTGGCTGCGCTGACGCCGCTAATAACGCGTCAGGCCGTCAATGACGCGATAGCAGGCGATACGACCCACCTGCCGTTACTTGCCTGCGGCCTGCTGTTAATTGCCCTTTTTGATTTTATCGGGAATTACGTGCGCCGCGGCTATGCCGGAGAACTCTCGTTGTGGGTTCAGCATACGTTACGTAGCCGTGCGTTCGACAGTATTCAAAAACTGGACGGCGCAGGCCAGGACGCCTTGCGTACCGGGCAGGTCATTTCGCGTACCAACAGCGATCTTCAACAGGTACACACCTTGCTACAGATGTGTCCGGTGCCGCTGGCGGTGCTCACTTACTATGTGGCCGGTATCGCGGTGATGCTATGGATGTCGCCATCCATGACGCTTATCGTGATTTGCGTACTGGCCGCCCTTGCTATTACCGCCCTGCGCGCCCGTCGCCGTGTTTTCGCGCAAACGGGGCTTGCCTCAGACCGGCTGGCGCACATGACGGAGCATATGCGCGAAGTATTGGAACAGATCTCAGTGGTGAAGTCCTGCGTGGCGGAGTTACGCGAAACGCGTTGGCTCGATGGTCAGTCGCGGCAAATGGTGCGAGTACGCATCGGCGCCGCTATCTCGCAGGCGATGCCGGGCGCAACCATGCTGGCGCTACCGGTGATAGGGCAAATCGTCCTGCTGTGCTATGGCGGCTGGTCGGTAATGAATGGGCGCATCGATCTGGGAACCTTCGTTGCGTTCGCGAGTTTTCTCGCTATGCTGACCGGCCCTACCCGCGTACTGGCATCGTTTTTGGTTATCGCACAGCGCACACAGGCGTCGGTGGAGCGCGTCTTCGCGCTTATCGACACGCGTTCTCGCATGGAAGACGGTACTGAGTCGGTTGAAGGTCAGATTATCGGGCTGGACGTGGAGAAGATGAGTTTCCACTACGACAACGGTAACCGTATCCTCAATGAGATCTCGTTTTCCATTCACGCCGGTGAAACCGTGGCGGTGGTTGGCGCATCCGGCTCCGGGAAATCAACGTTGCTGATGTTGCTGGCGCGCTTTTACGATCCCACCTCCGGCGGAGTATGGCTCAACACCACTACGGGTCAACAGAATATTCGCGACCTGAAACTGACGGCGCTTCGTCGTCGCGTTGGCGTAGTGTTTGAAGACGCGTTTCTGTTTGCCGGTACGGTGGCGGAAAACATCGCCTATGGGCACCCGCAAGCGACTCAGGACGACATTCGACGCGCCGCCGATGCCGCAGGCGCCAGCGGGTTCATCAATGCGCTACCGCAGGGGTTCAACACCCGACTGACCGAACGCGGAAGCAACCTCTCCGGCGGCCAACGCCAGCGTATTGCGCTAGCCCGGGCACTGATTACCGCGCCGGAACTGCTGATTCTCGATGACACCACCTCGGCGGTCGATGCCGGTACTGAAGCGGAAATTAACACGGCTCTTGGTCGTTATGCCGATAATGAGCATATGCTGCTGGTGATTGCACGCCGCCGTTCAACACTGCAGTTAGCCGATCGGATCGTCGTGCTGGATAAAGGCCGCGTCGTGGATATCGGTACCCAGGCGGAGCTGGATGCAAGGTGTCCGACGTTTCGCTCGCTGATGAGCGGCGAGGGGGATTTTCTCGCCCTTGCCCCGGCAGAACAACGTACGCTATGGCCAACAACGCAGGCGGTAAAATCCGACGACGCGCATGAGCGCCAGACAACCGCCGGAAAAGGTTTTGTCGACCGGATGACGCGCGTTCCAGAACGCGCCGTACAGATGGCGCTGGCAGGCCACGGGCGTCAAGTCTCATCGCTGCTGACGCCAGTAGCCTGGATGTTCGTCATCGCCGCCCTGCTTATCGCGCTTGATTCCGCCGCAGGCGTTGGCGTGCTGGTGCTTTTGCAGCGCGGTATTGACTCAGGCGTTGCCGCAGGGGATATGTCGACTATTGGCATATGCGCTCTGCTCGCGCTGTGTCTGGTAGCGATCGGTTGGTGCTGCTATGCGCTGCAAACGATCTTCGCCGCCCGCGCGGCAGAGTCGGTACAGCATACGGTACGCTTACGCAGCTTCAGCCACCTGCTACGCCTGAGTCTTCCCTGGCACGAGAAGCACATCGACTCGCGTCTTACTCGCATGACCGTCGACGTTGATTCACTCGCCCGATTTCTGCAAAACGGTCTTGCCAGCGCGGCCACCAGCATCGTGACGATGGTCGCTATCGCCGCGGCAATGTTCTGGCTTGACCCCATTCTTGCGTTAACGGCATTAAGCGCCGTACCTGTAGTGATACTGGCGACGTGGATTTACCGCCGTTTGAGCTCGCCTGCCTACGCCCAGGCACGGCTGGAAATTGGTAAGGTGAACAGTACGCTTCAGGAAAAGGTCTCCGGTATGCGGGTAGTGCAGTCACACGGTCAACAGAAGCAGGAAGCCGCCAGGCTACGGGCGTTATCAGACAACTTCCGCGCCACCCGCGTGCGGGCGCAAAAATACCTTGCTGTCTATTTTCCGTTCCTGACCTTCTGCACCGAGGCCGCCTATGCCGCCGTGCTTTTAATCGGGGCGACCCGGGTCGCCGGAGGCGAAATGACGCCCGGGATACTGGCGGCGTTCTTCCTGCTACTGGGACAATTTTATGGCCCGGTACAGCAGTTGTCAGGCATTGTTGATTCCTGGCAGCAGGCGACCGCCAGCGGCAAACATATCAATGCGCTATTGGCGACTGAGGAAACGGAGAATATTGAACCGTCCTCCATAACGCCTGGCACTGGCGGCGCGCTACGTCTGGAGGCATTGACATTCCGCTATCCCGAAAAAACGCAACCAGTGCTTGATAATCTCTCGCTCACCATTCCGCCAGGAACGGTAGTCGCGGTGGTCGGACGTAGCGGCGCTGGCAAATCGACGCTGATCAAGCTGCTGGCCGGGCTCTACTCTCCCGGCAGCGGGCAAATCCGTGTCGGTGAGCGCCTAATTGATGCCGCGTCGCTTAGTGATTATCGTCGCCAGACGGGGCTGGTCACTCAGGATGTCGCATTATTTAGCGGCGATATTGCCGAAAATATCCGCTATTCGCGGCCAGACAGCAGCGACACGGAGGTGGAGATCGCGGCGCGACAGGCGGGACTCTTTGAAACTGTGCAACATCTGCCGCTGGGGTTTCGTACTCCGGTCAATAACGGCGGCACGGATCTATCCGCGGGCCAGCGTCAGTTGATTGCCCTCGCCCGCGCCCAACTGGCGCAGGCGCACATTCTGCTGCTCGACGAGGCGACAGCACGTATCGACCGCAGCGCCGAGGAGCGCTTAATAACCTCGCTTACCGGAGTGACGCATACCGAGAAACGCATCGCGCTTATCGTCGCGCACCGGCTGACCACCGCTCGTCGCTGCGATGTTATTGTCGTAATCGATAAAGGATGTATCGCTGAATATGGCAGCCATGAGCAGTTGATAGCGGCTCATGGCCTGTATGCTCGTCTGTGGCGGGACAGCATCGGCCAGACACGCGATACGCAAGGAGAGGTCATAGGATAGTTTTTATCGCCACGATTTACGCAAAAGAAAGCCCGCAAGCGGCTGTTCCTGTAACAGCCGCTTTAGCTATTGATACTGACCGAAATATAAATGAGATGGAATACAAAGAATGAGACTGAGCCCGCCCGTCGCTCCTGTCGCTATACAGACCGCTACGCGCCTTCGCCGCCAACTCGCCGCCGGAAGCCAGGTTGACGCTTCTCACTTCTGGCGAGAAGCAAACTCGCTCGCGCTGCCGCTGGTGACAGCCATTAACGGCGCAGACGATGAACGGGAAGTCACCTTCCTGTGGCGTGCCGCCTCTCCTCTGCGGGGGGTTTATGTTCGCCTGAACCGTGTCACCGATAAAGATAACGTGGCGAAAGGTATGATGACGCAACTGCCCACAACGGATATCTGGCATCTGACGCTTCGCTTACCAGCGTCCTACTGCGGTTCCTATACGATGGTCGAAATACCACCGGAAACCCCGGACGAGACGGTGTTGCAGCTTGGAAGCCGTTTCGCCTCCCTTGTCGGGAAGGCGGACCCGCTGAACAGCACGCCGGGAATAAATGTTCGGGGTAATACGCAGGAGTCCGTTCTGGCGTTGGATCATGCCCCGACACAGGAGGAGTGGTCAGGCTGTCGCGCTTACGCCGGGCAGCTTTTCACCTCAGAACATCGGCTCGCCGGACAACGTCGCCGTGTGCGGCTGTATCTTCCTGACGTTCCTGTCGTACAACCGCTGGGCTTACTGGTACTCACGGATGGCGAGATCTGGTTCGACCATCTTGGGGTAAGCGCCGCCATTGACGCCGCCATCCGCAGCGGACGCATCGCGCCGGTGGCCGTACTCGGCATTGATAACATCAACGCGGGTGAACGCGTCGCAATCCTCGGCGGTCGCCGCGAGCTGGTGCTCGACATTGCCGAACGCCTGCTGCCAACCCTTCGCGCCAACTACCCGGAACGGCGGTGGGCGGACCGTACACAAACGGTGCTGGCAGGGCAAAGCCTCGGCGGCGTGACCGCGCTGATGGCGGCCCGCCACGCGCCAGAGAGCTTCGGCCTGGTGCTGAGCCACTCCCCCTCAATGTGGTGGACGCCGGACAACCGCAATCGCCCGCCCCATTTCAGCGCAGAAGAGCGCTCATGGGTCAGCGAACATGTGTTATCCGCGCCCTCGCCAGCCGTACGTACGCATCTGTGCGTGGGATCGCTGGAAGGTTCGACGGTCCCGCAGGTCAAACAGTTGCATGAAAAATTGCGCGCCGCCGGTGTTGAAAGCCATTGCAGCGTGTACACCGGCGGTCACGATTATGCCTGGTGGCGCGGCGCGCTGATTGACGGATTACGTCTACTGCCCCGATAAAACTTCACCTGCCAAAAAGGAATAACATCCGATGTATGGTCGCCAGTACCACAACAAGTGCTATCGCATGGCGCTATTGTTAGTGAGTTTTTGTTTTAGCGCGCTGAGTTATGCGCAGCCGGATATGCAGCCATTAGGGCCGAATATTGCTGATAAAGGTTCGGGATATTACCATTTTAGGGTCAATGACTTTCAATCTGCCGATGGCGCAAGACATTACCGGGTATGGACCGCTATTCCCAACAAAGCCGCCCCGCCGTCGGGTTATCCTGTCTTATATATGCTGGACGGCAACGCAGTGATGGACAGGCTGCCGGAGGCGCTGCTCAAACAGCTGGCAGACCACTCGCCGCCGGTGATTGTGGCGATTGGCTATCAAACTAACCTGCCGTTTGATCTTAACGGTAGAGCTTATGACTATACGCCAGCGCCGGGAATCAAGCGCGATGGCAGTGAAAATAACCCGCGTTTTCATCGTAAAACCGGCGGCGGGTCAGCGTTCCGCCAGCTACTGGAGAGACATATCGCGCCGCAGGTGGAACAAGGAATAACCATCAACCCCGAACGGCGCGGGGTATGGGGACATTCTTATGGCGGCCTGTTCGCTTTGGACTCCTGGCTGTCGTCATCCTTCTTTCATATCTATTACAGCGCCAGCCCGTCACTCAGCAGGGATAACTTTGTCCTGTTGAATCGCCTTACGACAGTGAAGCCGTCGCTGTTCTGCCATAAAAAACTCATCATAATGGAAGGTTCAGCGTCGAATGGGGATAGCAGGCAACGCCAGATGGCCGAGCTCCTGCAAAAAGTTCAGGAGACCGTGAGAACGCTTGAGAACAACGGCGTTAACGCGGCCCTGCAGCATTACCCGGACCTGGGCCACGGGCCCATGTTTAACGCCTCTTTTCGCAGTGCATTGCTGGATATCAGTCGCGAACCGGCAAGCCAAAAACCACGCTGTCATTAACCCGCCGCCAGAATATGCCCGCCAGCGGCGGGCATAATCCATCAAAACGAGGCCGTCACACCGGCATAATAAGCCCGCCCCGGTTCGTTATAGGTATTTGCCCCTTCGGCGGAGCGATAGATCTGTTTATCGAAGATATTGCTGATACCGACATTAAGACGCAGGTTCTTATTGATATCGTAGTTAACGTTAGCGCCGACCAGTGAGTAAGCCCCCAGCGCTTTCCCGGACAATCCTTTGGTCTCTTCACTACGCGACTCCGCATGTGTTCGCGGTTTTTGCTTGCCGTATAACGTCCAGTTGACGTTAGCGGAGAGCGCGCTGGTAATAGTCCAGTCGAGGAAGGTATTCACCGTATATTTCGGGATTATCGATAAGGGATTGCCGGTATCTTTTTGCTCAGAAGCGATCATATAAGTCGCATTGGTATTCCAGTTCAGACGGTCCGGCATCAGCGGAACAGTCATGCTGGCTTCAATACCTTCAATCAGCGCTTTACCGCCGTTCTGCCACTGCAATACATAAGCGCCAGATGCGCTTCTGCCAATAATCTTATCACCTGCGACAATCTTATTCTGATAATCGTTACGGAAATACGTGACGCTTGCGTGGTAATCGTCTACGGTAAATTCCAGCCCAATCTCTTTATTGATACTAATTTCAGGATCGAGGTTCTTATTACCGACCAGGTAACAGCCGCCCGACGTAATATCTTTTGGACAACCGTTGCCTTTCGAATAGAGTAAATACCCCTCACTGGTTTGATACAAGTTCGGTGCCTTAAAGACCCGGGCAATACCGGCTTTCACCTTGACGTATTCACCTAACTCCTGGGAAAGGTTAAGACTGGGACTAAAATTACTCCCGGATTCGCTCAAATAGTCAAAACGCAGGCCCGGAATAATATTGGTACCGGCCATGGGTTCGATATTATCTTCAACGTACAGCGCACTGATTTCCGATTTATTTTTGCTGCTACGGTTAGCCGCCGAACCGGAAATCCCGGCGATATTGCTATCCTTAACCGTCAGACTGGTAGAGGAAGGATCGTTCAGCTCATCGCGGTTCCACTCCGCGCCGACGGTGAGCGTTTGCTCAAATAGCCATATCACCGGGACATTCACCTCGCCGCTGGTGCGATACGAGGTCAGGCGGTTAGTGGTGAACGTCTGGTCGTTGGTAATACGCCCCTCGCCGCCGCCGGAGAGCCCCTCATTCATGCGGGTATTATCGGTTTTTTCATAGTAGAACCCCAGGCGGCTTTGCCCCCAGTCCCAGATGCCGTTATGAGTTAGACCGTAATTCTGCCGGTACAGGCGATTGGTCTCCCGCCCGGACTGCGCCAGACTTTTGGTAACCGCGTTTGAAGTACTGTTTTGCGTATCGCCAGCATAAATATTCCCCTGCCGACTATATCCCGCTTCAAAATCAAGGATTTGCTGCGGGGTCATTTTCCATGAGAAGACGCTATTAATATCTTTATTGGTGACCCCCTCCCGTCCGGCGGCATTTTTGGTCCCGGCGGAGGAGTTAATATCCCAGCTGTCGGCATCGGTTCTGTTGAGATTACCGTACAGGCGCATCGTCAACGTATCACCAGCCAACGGGCCGCTAAGGCTAAAGTTACCCCGCCGGGTGTCACCTTCTTTGCTGCTTTCCGGCTGGTTGGTATAGAGCGACAGCGAACCGTGCCAGTCATTAGTGGGGCGTTTGGTGATGATATTCACCACCCCACCTGCGGCACCGGAGCCATAGCGCGCGGCGGCGGGCCCACGGATCACTTCAATACGTTCTACCATCTCCGGCGGTACCCAGTTCGTATCGCCACGGGTGTCGCGTTCTCCGCGCCAGCTATAGCGAACCGAATTTCGCGACGTCACCGGCACGCCGTCAATCAGCACTAAGGTATTTTCCGGCCCCATACCACGAATATCAATTTGTCGGTTATTTCCGCGCGTCCCCGAGGCGCTATTGCCGGTAAGATTAACCCCAGGCATCTTACGAATAATATCGGCAAGATCGTTAACGGGAGGATTCTTTTGAATATCGTCACGAGTAATAATCGAAACGCCCGGCTGTTGCTTTAATACTTGCTCGGCAGTGGATTCAACCACCATCGTTTCGCCGTTGTCGTCTGTAGATTCTGCTGCTGATAATGGACTATTAATCCCTGTAGAAACCACGGTTATTAACCAGATGTACTTCTTAACTCTCATACCCATTCCCTAAATAATGTCTAAAGTAGCGCTGTTGCCCTCAAGCTCACATCCTTGCCAGGTTACGGCTATATAGTAATTATTATCATATGCCAATGATAATAATTATCATTCAATTAAAAGAAAGGCAATCTTTCGACCGCAAAAATCTGGTAATAAGAAAACAGAAACGGGATTTTGCAATATGACTCTCTGTCCGGGCTCCACTTTGCCAGTAAATCCGGGAAGGGGGCAGAATGCGCCTACTGAACGAAGGTTTTACAAAACAGGAATAGAGGAAATTAATTATTTTTCAAAGCATTAATGATAATAAACAACCAGATAAGATGGTATAGCGCGGTTCAGGGTTCACCGCCGCTTCCCTGCCGACGGCGAACCGTTCTTACAGTTTGCCAGCGACTTTCCGTCTGGGTAATGGTGGGATCGGATACGATTGTAGTCATTCGATATATGACAATGAAAGTGATGTTGGCTCCAAAATACAAAGCGCCTGGTAATAATTATCAGGCGCTTTGCAGACAGAAAACCGTCAGACATCGGTTTCTCGTTCTCCAGGATCTACTGGAAAATATGGCAACCCACAGTTAGTGGATTTTACTGTCGGGTCTTGCCAGGGATGTTGTGTTACCCCCAGGTCTTTTAAAAGACCTCGTAACAGCACTAACTCGCTGGGTGTCATTTTTTGCTTTGGTTCACCCGCTTTAGGTGGACGAATATCCTCCTGACTAGTACATGTAACACAATAACCTTTTAACTCTATCCACTTAGGCTTAGGGGGGGCCTTAGGATCGGGAGGCGTCGGGCTGGCAACGCACGAACAGGCACTTATACATCCAGGCATAACGTTTTCCTTTTCAAACAATTCGCTTTAGTTGGAAGTTCTACTTGAGAAAATAGAAATGGTTGTTCAGATATTTTTACCGTCGCATACTCCTGTAATAATAAAAGATACTGTAAATAATTAACTCTCAGCTACTATTCAGTAGCAGATAGTTATTCTTACATTGCTTTTATTTCAGATTTACGTCAAAAAGGCTAAATATTTTCACTATAAAATTCGTTAAAGAGTGTTTGTGTACTTGTAGACATTCTGGCGTCTTCGGTACGCAAATCGGTTAGTGTACAATCTTTAAAACAGGTATTATTTAAATTAGCCTCAGCCAAATCAGCCCTGTCCAGGTTCGTAGAAATGAAACTCGCCTTTCGCAGGTTTGCCCGGGTTAAGATAGCGCCTTCCATATCAGCAGCCATTATAGTAGCACTCTGTAATGTCGCACCGCTCATATCAGCACGTATAAGGGTTGCGCCTGAAATATTAGCGTGATCCATATTTGCACCGGAGCAAAGACATTCTACCATGCTACAGCCTAACAGACTTGTGTATTGTAAATTGGCGCCAGTAAGATTAGCGCGATCGAGGGTAGCGCCACACATAATACTATGTTCCAGACAGGCGTTCATTAAATTACTGTCGCCTAATGATGCTCCCGATAGATTTGCACCCTTAAAATTTGCACCGTCACAATCCGCCATAAACAGTACTGCCCCCCCTAAATCTGCGTCGCTTAGGTCTGCGCCACATAAATTTTCTGCCGTCAGATTTGCTCCGGTAAGGACAGCACCTTTAAGATTCATGCCTCCCTGGGCAGTTAACATTACAGAATCCTGAGGGATAGAAAATTCGTATCTGAATAGTAAAACTCGACATATTTTTTCAAAAGAGACAAGCGGAATTTCTCTCGTCTCAGAATGGTCGCCTTTACTGACCCGTACAATAACTTGTTCAGCTTCGTTATTCTCACCAGGAAGATTAAATTCGACACGATACCCATCCATATCCTCCAGTATGATGTTTTCTGGCAACGGAGCACCTCTGTCAGGCATTGAACTTTTCAATGTATCAGCCATAGTGTCTATCAATTCCTGATATTGTGCTTCATTTTTCCGACGTACCCCACCACAGGTAAAAAAGTTGATGATATATTCCAGAATAGTTTTGGGAGAGGTAGCTTGCCGCATAGCAGCAGAAGTCCCCGCGCCAAAAGCAGATGTAGCCATACCGGCCAGACTACCGAGTGAACGCTGCATATATTTTCTCCCAGAGAGAGCAACACAGTACATGATAAAATTTATCATATAGATTTGCATTTAGAGATAAGGTGAATACCCCCTTTGCGTCTGGTTACATAATAACGTATCACGACGCTTTGCTGTCTGGCTTACACAATACCAGCTAAATAAATATATTGGCTTATACTCGTCATACTTCAAGTTGCATGTGCTGCGGCTGCGTTCCCTCCCCCCAGTCACTTACTTTAGTAAGCTCCTGGGGATTCACTCGCTTGCCGCCTTCCTGCAACTCGAATTATTTAGAGTATAAACATTATTTAAAATAATAAACACGGCATTCGTTTTAATACTACGCTCAGGACTCATCCCACTCATTAGCAGAAAATCTATTAAAAAGCGTGTTCAGGCGTTTTATTGCTGCCATTGATAAACTGTTTAACAACGTCGTCTGTACAGGCCTTCTTCGTTGCCTTTACGTTTAACTCAATCAGGCTACCGTCTCGGTTATAAGTCTATCGAGTAGTAGGGACGTAGTATGACGATGCAGCAAAGTGATATGGAAAGATATAATCCATTATTAATGTTAAAAGAAGTCATGGCGCAGACGCCTTATCGCCATAAACGCTGGGGAGAGCGTAAGTTTCGCTATAAATTTGTATTACGTTGCCTTATTAACCCCGTAACGACAATTAAATACTTCAATGAATTATGCCATCTGTCTCAGCCCAGAACGCTGATCATTCATCGTCCACTGTTGCCGGCAAAAATCCAGCGGCCCTATTTGTATACCGGGCTTAGCATACGTTGCCGGGCAAAAGCTATTCTGGAACACTACCAGTTCGTTCAGTCCTTTCCGGAAAATAAAATTAAAAAGATCCTCCTGTCCGAGGAACAAATCTTGCTCGCTCACCTGGAAGGAAAAAACGGCGCTCTGGTGGATATCTACTGCGGTCCCTGTGGCTATGACAGGGAAGGTGAACTGACATTAACGCTGTGCTTCAATGATACGCCGTTGGCACGTTTATCATTTTCCTTTATCCGCCATGAAGGGAAGCAAATAGCGCTGGTTGCCGGGTTACAAGGGCCCAGTAAACATGTCGGCCCACAAGTCATACGTAACGCCACCAAAGATTGTTACGGTCTCTTTCCTAAACGGATGCTGTATGAAGCATTTGCGACATTGATGCTGGCCTGTAATGTCGACGAGATTTATGCGGTAAGTGAAAACAACCATGTTTATCGTCAACTCCGGTACTTATTCCAGAAGAAAAAAACTTTTGTGGCCAGCTATAGTGAATTCTGGGAGTCGCTAAACGGCGTTAAGAAAGGTGCCTTATATCATCTGCCATCACAGGTGATGCGTAAAGCGCCTGAAAGTATCCCCAGCAAAAAACGCGCAGAGTATCGGAAACGCTATCATATTCTGGATACAATAATACAAGAGGTTAACAGCCTCTCCCGGTAGAACTATTTCATACGCGGATGTGCAGATCCTGCTACCGTTCAGCGGATCTCTTTGAAATCTGTATCGCTACTGGATGGTTAAATACAGAATGGCTTGCGAGTGAAAAGCGCGGCATTAAACCGTCGCTTTCACTCATGCTATGATCAACATCTTAATCTTATTCCCTTCACCATAACGTCATCGATTAGCATGTTAACCATTAAATACAAGCTAAACATTTGTCACATTTTTATTTGGTTGAGCAAAAAAATAATACAAAATAGAATTTTCAGTAAGCTAAGTCAGGAGTTTTGGTGAAAATACAAGAAGTTAAGCGTATATTAACCCGCTGGCAGCCGTCTTCCTTTGCCCTATACCGGGAGGTGTTTACGCAATACGGCGGTAGTATCAATATGCACCCAGATATTGTGGATTATTTTATGAAGCGCCATAACTGGCATTTTAAATTCTTCCACTATAAAGAAGATGATAAGATTAAAGGCGCCTACTTTATCTGTAATGATCAGAATATTGGCATCCTGACGCGCAGAACCTTCCCGCTATCGTCAGATGAGATACTTATTCCGATGGCACCAGATTTACGCTGCTTCTTACCCGATCGTACTAACCGGCTTTCGGCGTTGCATCAGCCACAAATACGCAATGCCATATGGAAACTCACCAGAAAGAAACAAAATTGTCTGGTCAAAGAAACGTTCTCTTCTAAGTTTGAAAAAAGACGCCGTAATGAATATCAGCAATTTCTTAAAAAAGGCGGTAGTGTAAAAAGCGTTGCTGATTGTTCTTCTGATGAACTGACTCATATTTTTATCGAGTTATTTCAGTCTCGTTTCGGCAATACTTTATCTTGCTATCCCGCTGATAACCTTGCCACCTTTTTTAGTCAACTGCATCACCTTCTGTTTGGGCATATTCTTTATATTGAAGGGATACCTTGTGCATTTGATATCGTACTGAAATCTGAAAGCCAGATGAACGTCTACTTTGACGTATCGAATGGTGCAATTAAAAATGAGTTCAGGCCACTCAGTCCCGGCAGCATACTGATGTGGCTAAATATTAACCGCGCCAGACATTACTGCCAGGAAAGACAAAAAAAATTGCTTTTTTCCATCGGCATACTAAGGCCTGAATGGGAATATAAGCGCATGTGGTCGACCCCCTATTTTACCGGGAAATCGATTTGCTAAGAAGAAAGCCTGGACGTAAATATGTTTTTACGCCCAGGTTTTTCATAAATCCTGATGAACTGATAAAAAACGAAATTTAATCAGAATTTAAAAAATAAGTTAACCACCATATAATCATAATGACAATTACTCGAAATTCACTTACACTATACTCGGTTTTATGGAATTGATTAACACGGTATGTTACAGATAACGTGCTAAAAAGCGTGCAGCGGTTATACATTTTCATATGTGTGTGTCATTAACCTGGCGTCAGGAACAGATGATGATGACAACTACCCTTTTATCTCTTCTGGCCTGGCATACCGTCAGTAGATTAAAGGTGTAGCCTTACTTTATGGCATTACAAAAATGTAGGTGAGGTCTATGCTCAATGTATACGTTATTTGTAACAACGCTCTTGTGCATAAACAATACGTTATTGCCAACAGCACTGAACGGGTACAGTGGTTCTTGCTGACAACAGGCTTAAAGATCGCCTTAACACGGGATACCTGATAACTGGATTATATTATGACACATGCAGACTGGCTGATTCTTGGGTATACAACTGTTATTATTATTTTTGGTATTGTATGTTATATCGGATTGCTTAAATTGATAACGAAAGGCAAGCATGAAAAATAACGCACTTACCGGGAAGAATATACTCTCAGGAGATAAAATGCTTCGGCAATGATATGACACCACTGCCGAAATGCTATTTTTACAGAAATCAATCAGGTATTGAGGGTGATTTTATCATAGCCGCGCCAGCGATAATTCAACAACGAGAGCAGCCAGAATAGCACGAAAGCGCCCACTACCCAGAAGCCCACATTCCCCATATGATCGTTAAGCGTGCTGACGGTCTGCCAAAATGTTCCGCTTAACTGTAACGCATCATCAATCAACCCCAGCGCCTCAAGCCCGCCAATCGCCAGCGCGACAATGACGGATGCGGCGGTAATGGTCATATTATAATAAAGCTTACGTAATGGATGCGAGAAAGCCCAACCGTAAGCGCCGACCATGACAAAGTTATCCAGGGAATCCACCAGCGCCATCCCGGCGGTAAACAGCACAGGAAAAATCATCATCGACCAGAGAGATAGCCCCTGGTTGGCTGCTGAAGCGGAAATGCCCAGCAACCCAACCTCGGTTGCGGTATCAAATCCCAGACCAAACAGAAAACCGACAAAATACATATGCCAACTGGAAGTGACCAAACGAAACGTACGCTGAAATATACGCGTCATCAGCCCGCCAGGTATCGCCTCGTCATGCGCCCTCACTGACTCGCCACGGGTAACCGAGCGAAATTGCCGCCAGACGTTGAACAAAATAAACAGGTTAAGCAGGGCCATCGCCAGCAGAAAAAAAGCGGAAACAGCCGTACCAATCAACGAACCATATTGATGCAAAACATCAATACGATCGCGAAATGCCATCGACGTCACAACAATCGCCAGACATGCCAGAACGACAATGGTCGAATGACCCAATGAAAAAAACGCCCCCACGCCTAAAGGCGTTTTACCCTGCTGCATCAGTTTACGGGTGACGGTATCGATGGCTGCGATATGATCGGCATCAACCGCATGACGCAGCCCAAAGCTATACGCCAGTATGGCTGCGCTTAGCATGACTGCATGGTGATGAAAAACACAGAACGCCCAAATCCAGGCCAGGATGTTAACCCCGACAAGAAAGACGGTTAATGCTATTCCCCGTCGTTTAGTATAATTATTCATGCCCCTGCACCCACTATATTTTTAATTAACGCTACGGTTTGTAGGGGGAATGTATGATCATTTGATTAAAACGTCACACATCAAGATGCGACTTTTTGTAAACGTGCTTTACCGCTGACACATTTGTGCGCATTACTGCGGAACAAGGCTTAAAAAGCGTATCCGAACGTATAACCCTCCCAACGCTTCACTACGGGAAAAATGGGGATGAGTACGGTGCAGGCGTGCGATATCATTGACCAAAGCCAGACCAATGCCCGCCCCGGCCACATTTCCTACGTTATCGAGCCGGTGGAACGGCTGTAGCGCCAGATGGATGTGTTCATCATCAATGCCGGGGCCGCTATCTTCGACAACCAGCGTCACGGCATCGCCATCTCGTTCAAGCCGCGCGGTGACGATGCCTTGCTCAGGCGTGTATTTCAGCGCATTATCCAGCAAGTTTCCGCACAGCTCGCTAAGCAGTACCTCATCCCCCTCGATCCACATCGCTTCCTGTTCGCCTTCGTAGCCCAGGTCGATATGTTTACTTCGCGCCTGCGCCAGGCGGGTAAAGCAGCCGCTCTGTACGATATCGTACAGATTCACTGGGGAAAAACGCCGCTCGCCCTGCTCTTTATGCTTTACCGCAGAAAGTTGCAACAATCTTTCCGTGAGCTGAATGGTGCTATCCAGCGTTACGCTCATCGCCTGCAGACTTTCGTACCAGTGATGAGGGTGCTGGCTGGCTAACGCCACCGCCGCCTGCGTTTTTAACACCGCCAGCGGCGTTTTTAACTGGTGAGAAGCATCGGCGCTAAAGCGTTCCTGCCGGGAAAGGATGCCTCGGAGCCTGTCAATGTAGCGATTAAACGCCACGATTAACAAGCGTGTTTCCGACCACGGCAGCAGTTCCGGCAGCGGCGTTAACAGACCCGGTTCGCGACGTACCATTAATGACGAAAGTTGACGCATAGGGCGCAGGATCCGGCGTAATAACCAGCCAACCAGCACCAGGGTTAGCAGCACCAGCAGACCCTGTGAGATCCAGGAAGAGAACAGCAGTTGGCCCGCCAGATAACGACGGGACTGCAGCGTCTCTGCGACATAAATCTCCGCCATGCCGATAATGCCGCCTTCGTTGACCGGCTGTAGCAAACGCGCCACGCGGATCGCCTCGCCGCGATACTCGGTATGATAGAACCACGCCAGCGCCGGATAAAGCCGGGTACGAGGCGTAGCGGGCGGCATGGCAGGCAGATCGTCATAACCGGAAATGACCTTTCCGGAAGGGTCGACGACTTTGTAATAGAGTCGATCATTCATATTAAGCTCGAAGCTATCCAGCACCACCCAGGGCACGTTAACTTCCAGATGGTTATTGCGCACCACCAGCCGTTCCGATACCGTTCGCACCGAGGAGAGCAACGTACGATCATAAGCCTGAGTGGCGGCCTGTAGCGCATTGACATAACTGTTAAACGCCGACAGCCCCCATAGCAGAATCAGCGGCAACCCCAGGAACAGCAAGAGTTGCAGGTACAACGATTGCGGCTTAACCCACTTCATCGCCGCGCTCCAGCACATAACCCAGGCCGCGCAGCGTCGTAATTCGTACATCGCTTCCCTGGAGTTTTTTACGCAGTCGATGAATATAAAGTTCGATGCTTTCAGGGCTTACCTCATCGTTCAGGCTGAACACCTGTTCAAAAAGCTGCTGACGCGAAACCGGCCGCGTTCGTCGGTACATCAATACGGTTAAGAGCGCCTGCTCACGCGGCGTCAGCGCTAACGGCTGTCCCTGTAACAGAAAATACCCTTCATCATGAAAGATCAATTCACCCAGTTGCTGAACTTCATGAACCTGACCAGCGCTGCGTCGCAGCAAGGCCCGTAAACGAGCATCCAGCTCTTCCAGTTCAAAGGGTTTCGGCAGATAGTCATCGGCGCCGACGTTGAGACCTTTTACACGATCCGCCACCGCGCTTCGCGCCGTGAGCAGCAAAACGGGCAAGGTCTGACCGCGTTTACGCAGCCGTTGCACCACCTCCAGTCCATCCATTCCCGGCATATTGATATCCAGCACCGCCAGCGCGTACATTTCACTGTGCAGAAGATGGTCAGCCGCCAGGCCGTCAAATACGCAGTCCACGGCAAAGCCGTTTTGCACCAGCGCTTTCTCCAGCCAGTGAGCCAGCTCACGGTTATCTTCCGCCAATAAGAGACGCATATCACATCCTGTAAAGTTTCTGCCGCATTGAAAGGGAATTGAAAGGTTATTGTTTTAACAATCACGCAACCGAACTGCTACATGTCGGCTCACATAATCACAAAAATCTTCTTCCGAACCTGAAAAATCCGGACGTCCGGCGTGAGGATAAAAAATGAAAAAACAATTACTTCGTACCCTTACTGCAAGCATTTTATTAATGAGTACCTCTGTTCTGGCGCAGGAGGCACCGTCGCGAACGGAATGTATCGCACCAGCCAAACCTGGCGGCGGTTTCGACCTTACCTGTAAGCTGATTCAGGTGAGTTTGCTGGAGACTGGCGCTATCGAGAAACCCATGCGGGTAACGTATATGCCCGGCGGCGTCGGCGCTGTGGCCTATAACGCGATAGTCGCTCAACGCCCTGGCGAACCCGGGACTGTGGTCGCCTTTTCCGGCGGTTCGCTGCTCAACCTGTCGCAGGGGAAATTTGGTCGCTACGGCGTGGATGATGTGCGCTGGCTGGCAAGCGTGGGCACTGATTACGGCATGATCGCCGTGCGTGCGGATTCCCCGTGGAAAACGCTGAAAGATCTGATGACGGCGATGGAAAAAGATCCCAACAGCGTGGTCATTGGCGCTGGCGCCTCTATTGGCAGCCAGGACTGGATGAAGTCGGCATTGCTGGCGCAAAAGGCGAACGTCGACCCGCACAAGATGCGCTACGTTGCCTTTGAGGGCGGCGGCGAGCCGGTGACGGCATTAATGGGCAACCATGTTCAGGTTGTCTCCGGCGATCTCAGTGAAATGGTGCCTTATCTGGGCGGCGACAAAATCCGCGTGCTTGCCGTCTTTTCAGAAAATCGTCTGCCGGGCCAGCTTGCCAATATCCCTACCGCTAAAGAACAGGGCTACGACCTGGTGTGGCCGATTATTCGCGGCTTCTACGTCGGGCCCAAAGTCAGCGATGCCGATTACCAGTGGTGGGTGGATACCTTCAAGAAGCTTCAGCAAACCGACGAGTTTAAAAAGCAGCGCGATCTGCGCGGCCTGTTTGAGTTCGACATGACCGGCCAGCAGCTCGATGACTACGTGAAAAAACAGGTTACTGATTACCGTGAACAGGCGAAAGCCTTCGGACTCGCGAAATAATCGCGGAGGCAATGATGAGCGATCGTATCTTTGCGGGTATCTGGCTGTTGCTCTGTATCGCCGGGCTATTCATCGCCTGGCAGATCCAAAGCGAATACAGCTATGAACCCGTCGGCCCCCGCCCTTTTCCGCTGGGGATTATCGGCCTGATGGCGCTCTGCGCGCTGGCGCTGTTATTGCGCCATCCCGACACGGTTAGCTGGCCGCGCCGCCATGTTCTGCAAAAGCTAATTACCATGATCATCATCCTGTTGATGTATGCCTGGGGATTCGAATGGCTGGGTTTTCCCATCGCCACCGCGCTTCTCACCATGGTTATCGGGATGCTGTTCGGCGCCACGATTCCGGCGGCGGGTATCTCCGGCGCGGTATTGGGTATTCTGCTGTGGTATGCCTTTGACCGGCTGCTTGATGTCACCTTACCTCTCGGCGCCTGGCTGAGTTAACGGAGCAACGATGGATACCTGGATATATCTTTCTCAGGGCTTTGCGGTGGCGATGACGCCGGAAAACCTGGTTATCGCGTTGATTGGCTGCTTCGTGGGCACGATCGTCGGTCTGCTGCCGGGCCTGGGACCGATCAACGGCGTGGCAATCTTACTGCCGCTGGCCTTTGCGTTGCATCTGCCTGCGGAGTCGGCGCTAATTCTGCTGGCGACGGTGTACATTGGCTGTGAGTATGGCGGCAGGATCTCCTCCATATTGCTCAACGTCCCCGGCGATGCGGCGGCGATCATGACGGCGCTGGACGGTTACCCAATGGCGCAGCAAGGGAAAGGCGGCGTAGCGCTGTCGATTTCCGCAGTCAGCTCGTTTTTCGGTTCATTAATCGCTATCGGCGGCATCATTCTGTTCGCCCCTTTACTGGCGCAATGGTCGCTGGCCTTTGGTCCGGCGGAATATTTCGCCTTAATGGTTTTTGCCATCGCCTGTCTTGGCAGCATGATGGCGCAAAACCCGCTTAAATCATTTCTGGCAGCTCTGATCGGTCTTGGCCTTGCGACCGTCGGCGTGGACGCCAACACCGGGGTTTATCGCTTTACCTTTGACAGCGTTCATCTTTCCGACGGCGTACAGTTTATCGTCGTGGTGATCGGCCTGTTCTCGGTATCAGAAATACTTTTAATGCTGGAACATACCAGCAGCGGGCAAACAATGGTCCGCAAAACGGGTCGAATGTTGTTCAACCTGAAAGAAGGCGCGCAGTGTATCGGCACCACCCTGCGTTCTTCGGTAATCGGCTTTTTTGTCGGCGTATTGCCCGGCGCCGGGGCGACCATCGCCAGCGCCATTACCTATATGACCGAGAAAAAACTCAGTGGCAACAGCGATAGCTTCGGCAAAGGGGATATTCGCGGCGTCGCGGCGCCGGAGGCGGCAAACAACGCCTCTGCCTGCGGCTCCTTCATCCCGATGCTGACGCTGGGCGTTCCCGGTTCCGGCACTACGGCAGTGATGATGGGGGCGCTGACGCTGTACAACATCACGCCAGGCCCGGCGATGTTCACCGAACAGCCGGATATCGTCTGGGGACTCATCGCTGCGCTGCTGATTGCGAACGTGATGCTGCTGATCATGAATATCCCGTTGATCGGTCTGTTCACCCGTATGCTCACCATTCCGCTGTGGTTCCTGGTACCCGCCATCGCTGCCGTATCGGCGGTAGGGGTGTATGCGGTACACAGCACCACCTTCGATCTGGTGCTGATGGTCGCGCTCGGCGTGTTAGGGTACATTTTACGTAAAATGCACTTCCCCATGTCGCCGCTGATCCTGGGATTCGTACTGGGGGAAATGCTGGAGCAAAACCTGCGTCGCGCACTCTCCATCAGTAACGGCAATATGGCGATTTTGTGGCAAAGCGGCGTTGCCAAAGCCCTGCTGATCATGGCGATCATGGTCATTGTCGTACCGCCAGTGTTACGTCTGATCCGTAAACACAGCCGTAAACCGCAGGTTGACGCCGGTTAATTGACTGCTGAAATACGTTGTACTTGTCCGGCCTACGCGCTCATGTGCCAGGCCGGGCAACCCCGCCAGCATCACTCTTTCCATAACTCGCTCATTTTACACCCCTTCTTGCCGTTGTCAGGCTCGTGGCGCCGCTAACCTCACCTTTCGTATTGTTAAATATTTGTTGTTTTTGATCACAATAATTAAACAAAAGCGGTTATTTCATACGCGTTTCTGGAAAATGTCGATATTTTTAATTTATGGCTACGAAATGAGCATCGCCATGTCTCCCTGACCATCTACCGAGAGGAATGATTCTGATGAATGCACTGACTGCCGTAAAAGCGAACACAGATGATTTAGCCCAACGCCATACTGGTTTCACCCTTGCCCCTTCGGCGCAGTCGCCGCGCCTGCTGGCGTTAACGTTTACGGCGGATACCACAAGACAATTTCTCCATCAGGTTGCGCAGTGGCCGGTGCAGGCGCTGGAATACAAATCTTTCTTACGTTTCAAAATCGGCAAGATCCTCGACGATCTGTGCGGCAATCAGCTACAACCGCTGTTGATCAAAACGCTCCTCAACCGTGCACAAGGCGCGCTGTTGATCAGCGCCGAAGGGATCGATGATGTCGCACAGGCAGAAGAGATGGTCAAACTGGCGACGGCGGTGGCGCATCTTATTGGTCGCTCCAACTACGATGCGATGAGCGGCCAGTATTACGCGCGTTTCGTGGTCAAAAACGTCGACAACTCCGACAGTTATCTGCGCCAGCCCCACCGCGTAATGGAACTGCACAATGACGGTACCTATGTTGAGGAGGTGACCGACTACGTGCTGATGATGAAAATCGACGAACAAAATATGGAAGGCGGTAACTCGCTGCTGCTGCACCTTGATGACTGGGAACATCTGGAGTCGTTTTTTACCCATCCGCTGGCGCGTCGCGTCATGCGTTGGGCGGCGCCGCCAAGCAAGAATGTTAGCCATGACGTCTGGCACCCGGTGTTTGATGTCGACCAACAAGGCCGCCCGGTCATGCGTTATATCGACCAGTTCGTCCAGCCAAAAGACTTTGAAGAAGGCGTCTGGCTCAGCGAGCTTTCAGACGCGCTGGAAACCAGTCAAAACATCCTCTCCGTGCCGGTACCGGTCGGCAAATTCCTGTTGATTAACAATCTGTTCTGGCTACATGGACGCGATCGTTTTACGCCGCATCCTGACTTGCGTCGCGAACTGATGCGCCAGCGCGGTTACTTCGCCTACGCCGCCAGCCATTATCAAACTCACCAATAAGCGCCACGGCGAAGGAATTACGCGGATGTATGATTTTGTGATTATCGGCGGCGGCATTATCGGCATGTCGACCGCCATGCAACTTATTGATCTCTACCCGGATGCGCGCATCGCGTTGCTGGAAAAAGAGCCCGCGCCAGCCTGCCACCAGACCGGGCATAACAGCGGCGTGATCCATGCCGGGGTGTACTACACGCCCGGCAGCCTCAAAGCGCGGTTTTGTCTGGCAGGCAATCAGGCGACCAAAACCTTTTGCGATCAAAACAACATCCGCTACGACACCTGCGGCAAAATGTTGGTCGCCACCTCGGAGCTGGAAATGGCGCGGATGCGCGCGCTATGGGAGCGGACGGCGGCCAACGGCTTAGAGCGCGAGTGGTTAAGCGCGGCGGAGCTGCGTGAACGCGAACCCAATATCGTTGGCCTGGGCGGAATTTTTGTCCCTTCCAGCGGGATTGTCAGCTATCGCGATGTCGCGACGGCCATGGCGAACCGCTTTCAGGCCAAAGGCGGCGAGATCATCTACCATGCCGAGGTCAGCGCGCTAACAGAACATGCCGCTGGCGTTGTTATTCGCACCTCGCAAGGTCGGGAAATAGAAACCGCTACGCTTATCGGCTGTGCAGGACTGATGGCGGATCGGCTGGTCAAAATGCTGGGCGTGGAGCCCGGTTTTATTATCTGCCCTTTCCGCGGCGAGTACTTTCGTCTGGCCCCGCGACACAACCGGATCGTTAACCATTTGATCTACCCGATCCCCGATCCGGCAATGCCGTTTCTCGGCGTCCATCTTACCCGCATGATCGACGGCAGCGTTACGGTCGGGCCGAATGCGGTGCTGGCGCTTAAACGCGAAGGCTACCGTAAGCGCGACGTTTCCTTCACCGACACCCTGGAGATTTTCCGCTCCGCCGGCATTCGCCGCGTACTGCAAAACCATCTGCTTTCCGGGCTGGGCGAGATGAAAAACTCGCTGTGCAAAAGCGGCTATTTGCGGCGAGTACAAAAGTATTGCCCCAGCCTGACCGTCAACGATCTCCAGCCCTGGCCGGCAGGCGTGCGGGCGCAGGCGGTTTCGCCGGACGGCAAACTGATTGATGATTTTCTGTTTGTCACGACGCCGCGTTCCATTCACACCTGTAACGCCCCCTCCCCGGCGGCGACATCCGCGATACCTATCGGCGCGCATATCGTCAGCAAAGTTCAGGCGCTACGCGCAAGCCAGAGCAACCCCGGACGTACGCTGCGTGCGGCACGCAGCGTGGACGCACTACACGCCGCATTTACCCGTTAACCCTTCAGACAGGAAGCAATTATGCAACTTAACGACTCTACCCTGTTCCGCCAGCAGGCCTTTATCGATGGCGACTGGCGCGACGCGCGCGGCGGCGATGTCATCCCCGTGAGCAACCCCGCCAACGGGAAACCGCTTGGCAATGTGCCCAAAATGGGGGCGGAAGAGACGCGCGACGCCATCAACGCCGCCAATCGCGCCCTGCCCGCTTGGCGCGCGCTCACTGCCAAAGAGCGAGCCAATATCCTGCGTCGCTGGTTCAATCTGATGATGGAACATCAGGACGATTTGGCGCGTCTGATGACGCTGGAACAGGGCAAACCGCTGGCGGAAGCGAAAGGCGAAATTAGCTACGCCGCCTCGTTTATTGAATGGTTCGCCGAAGAGGGGAAGCGTATCTATGGCGACACGATTCCAGGTCATCAGGCCGATAAACGGCTGCTGGTGATTAAACAGCCCATCGGCGTCACCGCCGCGATTACCCCGTGGAACTTTCCCTCGGCAATGATCACCCGTAAAGCCGGCCCCGCGCTGGCCGCAGGCTGCACAATGGTACTCAAACCCGCCAGCCAGACGCCGTTTTCCGCGCTGGCGCTGGCGGAACTGGCCCGGCGCGCCGGAATTCCCGCAGGCGTATTTAACGTCGTTACCGGTTCGGCAGGCGATATTGGCGGCGAGCTGACCAGCAACCCGCTGGTACGCAAACTGTCGTTTACCGGCTCGACGGAGATTGGCCGCCAGCTGATGGAACAATGCGCCAAAGACATTAAAAAAGTGTCGCTGGAGTTGGGCGGCAATGCGCCGTTTATCGTCTTTGACGATGCCGATCTGGATAAAGCCGTCGAAGGCGCGCTGGCTTCGAAGTTTCGCAACGCCGGGCAGACCTGTGTCTGCGCCAATAGATTGTATGTTCAGGACGGCGTTTACGATCGTTTTGCGGAAAAACTCAACCAGGCGGTAAATAAGCTCGCGGTCGGCGACGGCCTGCAAGCCGACGTCGCTATCGGGCCGCTGATTGATGAAAAAGCCGTGGCGAAAGTCCAGGAGCATATCGCCGACGCGCTGGAAAAAGGCGCCCGCGTCATTACGGGCGGTGAAGCGCACAAATTGGGCGGCAACTTCTTTCAACCGACCATTCTGGCGGATGTCCCTGATAACGCGAAAGTCGCCAAAGAAGAGACATTCGGGCCGCTCGCGCCTCTGTTCCGCTTCAGCGACGAGGCGGATGTCATCAGGCAGGCTAACGATACCGAGTTCGGCCTGGCAGCCTATTTTTATGCACGCGATTTAAGCCGCGTTTTCCGCGTCGGCGAAGCGCTGGAATACGGCATCGTCGGTATTAATACCGGCATTATCTCCAACGAAGTCGCGCCTTTCGGCGGTATTAAGGCCTCCGGATTAGGCCGTGAAGGTTCCAAATACGGCATCGAAGATTATTTAGAAATCAAATATATGTGCATCGGCCTTTAACAGGAGAGTCGCTAATGAATACCAATAACGCTTTAATGCAGCGCCGTCATAACGCCGTTCCTCGCGGCGTGGGCCAGATTCACCCGATTTTCGCCGAGCGGGCGGAAAATTGTCGGGTCTGGGATGTCGAAGGCCGTGAGTATCTCGATTTCGCGGGCGGCATTGCCGTCCTGAACACCGGTCATTTACATCCCGGCATTGTTTCAGCGGTCGAAGCGCAGTTGAAGAAATTGTCGCATACCTGTTTTCAGGTGCTGGCCTATGAACCGTACCTGGCGTTGTGCGAACGCATGAACCAGAAGGTACCGGGCGATTTCGCCAAAAAAACGTTGCTGGTCACGACCGGTTCAGAAGCGGTTGAAAACGCGGTGAAAATCGCCCGCGCGGCGACAAAACGCAGCGGCGCTATCGCGTTTAGCGGCGCTTACCACGGTCGTACCCACTACACGCTCTCTCTGACCGGGAAAGTACACCCGTACTCTGCTGGTATGGGATTGATGCCAGGCCATGTCTACCGCGCGCTTTATCCTTGCCCGCTACACAACATCAGCGACGACGACGCCATCGCCAGCATTGAGCGCATCTTTAAAAATGATGCCGCGCCGGAAGATATCGCCGCCATTATTATTGAGCCGGTACAGGGCGAAGGCGGATTTTACGCCGCCTCTCCCGCGTTTATGCAGCGACTGCGCGCGCTATGCGACCAACACGGCATTATGTTGATTGCCGACGAAGTGCAAAGCGGCGCGGGCCGGACCGGTACGCTGTTCGCCATGGAACAGATGGGCGTTGCGGCAGATATTACCACGTTTGCGAAATCGATCGCCGGCGGCTTTCCGCTGGCAGGCGTTACCGGCCGGGCAGACGTGATGGACGCTATCGCGCCGGGCGGGCTGGGCGGCACCTATGCCGGAAACCCGATTGCCTGCGCCGCCGCGCTGGCGGTACTGGACATTTTCGAGCAGGAAAATCTACTGCAAAAGGCAAATACGCTTGGCAAAACGCTGCGCGATGGCCTGATGGAGATAGCGGAAACGCACCGTGAGATTGGCGACGTGCGCGGACTGGGCGCCATGATCGCCATTGAGTTGTTTGAAAATGGCGACCCCGGCAAACCGAACGCGACTCTGACCGCCGACATTGTGGCCCGCGCCCGCGATAAAGGGTTAATTCTGCTCTCCTGCGGTCCTTACTACAACATCTTGCGCATCCTCGTTCCACTCACTATTGAGGCCTCGCAGATTCGGCAAGGCCTGGAGATTATCGCCCAGTGCTTTGATGAGGCGAAACAAGCGTAATGTCCAATAAGCAGCGTCGGATGGCGACGTAACTGTCTTATTCGGCCTACAAAAACCGTTTCGATTGTAGGCCGAATAATTAAGCCAGGCGCCATCCGGTAAACGAGCGCAATAACAATAAAGAGGTTTTAGGATGGGGCAATTGTCAGAATCACATGCATTAGGGGGCGGGCTGAAATCACGCCACGTCACCATGTTATCGATCGCCGGCGTCATCGGCGCCAGCCTGTTTGTCGGTTCCAGCGTGGCGATTGCGGAGGCCGGCCCTGCGGTACTGCTGGCCTATCTGTTCGCAGGACTTTTAGTCGTCATGATTATGCGAATGCTGGCTGAAATGGCCGTCGCCACGCCGGATACCGGTTCTTTTTCCACCTATGCGGATAAAGCGATCGGCCCCTGGGCCGGGTATACCATCGGCTGGTTATACTGGTGGTTTTGGGTGCTGGTTATTCCGCTGGAGGCCAATATTGCCGCCATTATTCTGAATTCATGGATACCGGGTATTCCGGTGTGGCTATTTTCATTAGTGATTACGCTTGCCTTAACCGGAAGCAATTTATTGAGCGTCAAAAATTACGGCGAATTCGAATTCTGGCTGGCGCTATGTAAAGTGATTGCTATCCTGGCGTTTATCGCGCTGGGCGCGACGGCGATTAGCGGTTTTTATCCATATGCCGAGGTAAGCGGTATCTCCCGGCTATGGGATCACGGCGGTTTTATGCCTAACGGCTTCGGTGCGGTGTTAAGCGCCATGTTGATCACCATGTTCTCTTTTATGGGCGCGGAAATCGTCACTATTGCTGCCGCGGAATCCGATACGCCGGATAAACATATCGTACGCGCCACCAATTCTGTTATCTGGCGAATTTCCATCTTTTACCTGTGTTCCATTTTTGTGGTGGTGGCGCTGATCCCGTGGAATATGCCGGGCCTGAAAAGCGTAGGTTCGTACCGCTCGGTACTGGAGCTGCTTCATATTCCGCACGCAAAATTCATTATGGACTGCGTGATTTTGTTGTCGGTGACCAGTTGTCTGAACTCCGCATTATATACCGCCTCCCGGATGCTCTATTCCCTTAGCCGCCGCGGCGATGCGCCTGCGATAATGGGAAAAACTAACCGTAGCAAAACGCCCTGGGTAGCGGTTCTCCTCTCTACCGGCGCGGCCTTTTTAACCGTTATCGTCAATTATTACGCCCCGGCAAAAGTGTTTAAATTTCTTATCGACAGTTCCGGCGCCATCGCGCTGTTGGTCTATCTGGTGATTGCGATTTCGCAATTGCGGATGCGTAAAATTCTGCTGGCGCAGGGCGGAGAAATTAAGTTGAAAATGTGGCTTTATCCGTGGCTCACCTGGCTGGTTATCGGCTTTATCTGCTTTGTTCTGGTGGTGATGCTATTTCGACCGGCACAGCAACTGGAAGTCATTTCGACGGGGCTGTTAGGGCTGGGCATAATAGGTACTGTCCCCATTATGTCTCGCTGGAAAAAACTGATAAGGTGGCAAAAAGCCCCCCTGCAAAACCTACGTTAGTTATTCCCGGCGTCGGCCGGGAAGCTTCTCAGGAGTAAAAGATGACCGCCCTTTCCCAACCGACGGCCATAGATGGCTATCGCTGGCTTAAAAATGACATTATTCGCGGCACTTATCAGCCGGATGAGAAACTGCGGATGAGTTTATTAACCGCCCGCTATGCGCTTGGCGTAGGGCCGCTGCGCGAGGCGCTGTCACAACTGGTGGCGGAACGGCTGGTCACCGTGGTGAATCAAAAAGGCTATCGCGTGGCGTCCATGTCAGAGGCGGAACTCCTCGATATTTTTGACGCGCGCGCCAATATGGAAGCGATGCTGGTACGCCTGGCGATTGAACGCGGCGATGATGCGTGGGAGGCGGAGATCCTGGCGCGAGCGCATATGCTCAGCAAACTGGAAGCCAGCGATGCCAGTGAACATATGCTCGATGAATGGGATCAGCGCCACCAGGCGTTTCATTCCGCCATTGTCGCCGGGTGCGGCTCCCATTACTTGCTACAGATGCGCGAACGCTTATTTGACCTGGCGGCCCGCTACCGCTTTATTTGGTTACGTGAAACCGTTCTGTCCGTCGAGATGCTGGAAGATAAACATATCCAGCATCACACGCTAACCGAAGCGATACTGGCGCGCGAGGCGGCACGCGCCAGCGAATTAATGCGTCAGCATTTGCTGACGCCGATTCCCATTATTCGCCAGGCGATGGCAGGGAAAATGTAGCCTGGCGCGACCTGATAGCCATTATTCTTCAGGAATACGCAACACTTGTCCCGGATATATTTTTTCCGGGCTTTTCAGCATCGGTTTATTTGCCTCGAAGATTTTATTATACAGATTGGCGTTACCATACACTTGCTTTGAAATAGCGCTCAGGGTGTCGCCTGATTTTACGGTATAAAACTGACTTTCAGCCGCCGGCGTCGTGGTTTTAACCTGATCGTCAACGCTGCTAATCCCGGCGATATTCCCCACGGCAACCAGAATTTTTTCTTTTGCCTCCTGACTCAGCCCATCACCCGTCACTGTCGCTTTTCCATCAGCTATTTGCACATTCACTTTGTCAGCGTCGGGTATTCCCGTTTTATTTAAATGTTCCTGGACTTTTTTCGCCTGATCGTCCTTATCATGATTAGCGGTTACCGCGTCCCAGAGTTTTTCACCTGCATCTTTTACAAAATTGAAAAGTCCCATATTCACCTCGCTTGTCAAAAATACACACAAAGAAAAGTGTAGCAGAGGGAATGAAGTTATCCTGATAAGCGGCGCTTATGCGCCGCCGGTGGCCGGTAATTAATGACGCATCTGAACCCAAAATGCGTGGATAAGCCCCGGAATATATCCGAGTAATGTCAGCAGGATATTAAGGATAAATGCCCAACCGAACCCTTTTCTTAAAAGTACGCCGAGCGGAGGCAAAATAATCGTAAATACAATTCTCCAGAAACCCATATACACTCCATACAAGCAAAATTAGTCATTGTTTAAAAAGAGATTTTATCTCTAAGCATAGTCAGTTTACCTGAGCCTGCCAGTCGCGCGCCGCGCTTTTACCCTCCTTTACGCTCTTTACGCTGGCATCAGGTTGACGTTTATTTTAGAATTAACTAAATTTAGAAAATGCTTAAATAACTATGACAGAGCTTGAACAACTTCAGGCCAGCGCAGAACAGGCGGCGGCCCTGCTCAAAGCGATGAGCCACCCAAAAAGATTACTGATTTTATGTATGCTTTGCGGTTCGCCAAAAACCAGCGCAGGCGAACTGGCGCGCATTACCGGGCTAAGCCCCTCCGCGACGTCGCAACATCTGGCGCGGATGCGGGAAGAAGGGCTGATTGATAGTCAACGCGATGCCCAGCGCATTCACTATTTCATTAAAAATGAGGCGGTTAATACGATTATCGCCACGTTAAAGAATCTCTATTGTCCATAAGGAGGCACGATGTCCATTGGGATAGTTTCCCCCCGTGAGGCGCAAGCGCTGATAGCGCAAGGCGCGAAACTGATTGATGTGCGCGACGCCGATGAATATCTGCGCGAGCATATTCCACATGCGCAACTGGCGCCGCTCTCCCGGCTTGAACAGGGCGATTTGCCCGCCAACCTGCGAGCGGAACAGATTATTTTTCACTGTCAGTCAGGTAAACGAACCAGCAGCAATGCAGCAAAACTACAGGCCATTGCCGCCCCTGCTCAGGTCAGTCTACTGGAAGGCGGCATCGACGGATGGAAAGCGGCAGGATTGCCCGTCACAGAAGACAAATCGCAACCGTTGCCGCTGATGCGTCAGGTGCAAATCGCCGCCGGCGGGTTGACGTTGCTTGGGGTGATTCTGGGCTATACGGTCCACGGCGGCTTTTTCCTCATTAGCGGTTTTGTCGGGGCCGGGTTAATGCTGGCAGGCATGACCGGCTTCTGCGGAATGGCGCGACTACTGGAAAAAATGCCCTGGAATAGCCGTACTCATTAAGCGATACCTTCACCACGCGTCGGTAAGTGTGTAGTAGACTGAAGGCGGGTTTATAGCATTGTTCAACAGGAGGGCGTGATGTTCACACCAGGCGATATCGTACAGCCCCGAATGGGTGGGCCGAAACTGAAAGTGATTGAAGTCAACGAGGATCATATTGTCGCGGTACAGGTCGGTAATGAACCGGGCGAAAAATTGATCCTCAAAGCAGCAGATGTCACCCCCTATTGCGAAGAGGGCGATTTTGGCGTGTGCTGATTTATCAGAATGAGCATGGCGCAACGTTCCCGGAGTCCCGATTAATAGAGACAGGAAACGAAGCGCCATCAGTTAAAGGTTATCCGTGATTAGATTAAGAAATCATCCAGAGATTTCCCCGCCGCCAGCGCCTGGGCAATCGGTTTAGGCGTACGACCTTGTCCGGTCCAGGTTTTTTCTTCGCCATTGAAATCAGTAAAACGATATTTTGCCGGACGCGGCTGGCGCTTTTTAGCAGAACGCGGCATTGCTGAATCCATGGCAAATAACTCTTCTGGGTTAATACCGTCTGCTTTCATCAGCTCCAGAAAGGCATTAATTTTCTCTTGCTTCTCGGCAAGCTGGCGTTGCTGCAATTCTTCTTCTTCGCGTCTTTCTTTAGTGACAACCCTGAATTTTTCGAGCATTTCTTCAAGAACGTCAATGGAGAATTCGCGAGCCATAGCGCGCAGCGTGCGGATATTATTTAAGTTCTGTAACATCAAATTCATATCAATAAAAACCTTTTAACGCAGAAAACAAAAACTATTACAGGCGGTATTGTATGCGATTATTGATTATATTTCCAGATCCTAAAGTTCATACAGATATACTCAGTATAACTCGATTAATTATATTAATCTGTTAACCAGAAGGTTATATTCATTACCCCCTGTGTGTTTCAGGTTATTCTGCCTACGGTATATCTGTAGGTTTCCCGTTCGGCTGTTTATATCCTTCATTCTTCAAGTGGCTTATGTGTTGGCTACGGATTACCCGGCCCATCCATGGGCCTCGCCCTGACGGGTCGTCGCACGCGACGTTCAAATCTGCTCCCGGCAGATTTGTCGCTCCCCCCAGTCACATCGTTATCTATGCTCCTGGGGATTCACTCCCTTGCCGCCTTTAAGCAACTCGAAATCCATAGCGTATATAGCGTATTGCGTATATCAGTAACCGCGGTGACCCTCACGGTGGCTGACCTTATACAGAAGTGAATATTTCAGCACAATAAGAGATTAACCATTCAAAAATCATCATCAGAGCTTTATGCTAAAAATCACCCTGCAATAGCTATAATTATGCTGAGAAAAGTAGAGCGCGTGCCGTTAGCCGAGAATACATCGCATCTGACAACATTTGGAATGTGGCTGAAAATCGCCAGAAAAACAATGCATTATAATGCATTGATTTAAAAGTAATTAATAACTAACAACAACGAAAATCTCGCCGCGAGCAAAAAACACACAATCACAGAGTATTTTATCGACAAAAAGCCTATAAATAAAAATATTACACTAGTTGATAGTTATTATATAGGGATATACTCTATGCAAAGACAAAAGTGCTTTATGATTTCACTACCAACCATCACCTCATTCTGATTGATACGCTACAAGGAGCATTAACATGTTCTCTCCACAGTCACGCTTGCGTCATGCCGTAGCAGACACGTTTGCGATGGTTGTTTACTGTTCTGTTGTGAACATGTTGATCGAGATATTCCTCTCCGGAATGAGCTTTGAGCAGTCGCTTTCTTCCAGGCTGGTGGCGATACCTGTCAACATTTTGATTGCATGGCCATACGGCGTTTACCGCGATCTGATTATGCGCGTCGCGCGTAAGGCAAGCCCGGCGGGATGGGCCAAAAACCTGGCGGATGTATTGGCTTATGTCACCTTTCAGTCACCCGTTTATATTATCATCTTGCTGACCGTCGGTGCCGGCTGGCATCAGATAGTGGCCGCCGTGAGTTCAAACATTGTTGTTTCAATGTTAATGGGCGCGGTTTATGGCTACTTCCTGGATTATTGTCGTCGCCTGTTTAAAGTGAGCAGCTATCATCAGGCTAAGGCGTAAGTTAGCGTCGCGACTGGCATTGCCAGTCGCGCTTTTAGTCGGTTTTCTCGTCGCCAAAAAGCCCATTCAGATAACGTTCTAACGCTATTCGGGAGCTAAAGCCGTGGGGAATACCGTAATGTTCGTGGGTCTCGCCGCCTAAATAGAGCGGAAAATTTTGGTAGTGATCGCAGGTTTTAATATCCGAAGCCGGGTCAGCCAGTGATGAGCTACGGTCTTTTAATCTGGGGTGAATGATCAGCGCGGTACGCCCCATACGCGCCTCGCGGTTAACATAAACATAATTCTCGCCGCGTCGATAACCATACGTCTTATTCGTCACCACATCGACGGTAAACCCTGCCTTTTCCAGTACCCGCGCCACCTCGTCAGGTCGTAAATACATATTTTATCCTCATTCTCTTGTACTGCGGGCTTACCTTACCCGATAGCGCGTTATCAACGCTTTCAGAAAAGTCCAGAAACGCATGATATCGCCGTAACAAGCCTCAGCAGGTAAAAATATGAACTACACTGAAAGCTACATCGAAATCAATGGAGGATCATATGCTTAACAAACCGAACCGAAACGACGTCGATGATGGTGTTCAGGATATTCAGAATGATGTCAATCGATTAGCCGACAGTCTGGAAGATGTCCTTAAATCCTGGGGAAGCGATGCGAAAGACGAAGCCGAGGCTGCGCGACGTAAAGCACAGGCGTTGCTGAAAGAGACCCGGGCGCGGATGCAGGGTCGTACTCGCGTAAAACAAGCCGCCTGTGATGCGATGGGGTGCGCGGATACGTTTGTGCGTGAAAAACCCTGGTGTAGCGTAGGAACCGCCGCAGCGGTAGGGATTTTTATCGGGGCGCTGCTTAGCCTGCGTCGCTAACGACGTGCGCTGCCGGATGGCGACATACTTTATTGGGCCTGCATCATTGCCGCAGGCCCAGGTCGCGCCATTCGGCGAAACGGTTACTGTATCGCCTGTCGAAGCTGCCATGCGACCTGTTTCGCCATGCCAGCGGAAGTAATATTGGTAAACGACAGTAAAATGCCCCCCTTTCCTGACGAAACCACTCGCCAACGGCTTAACGCCTGTACCGCCAGTCCGGCCTGATTCGCTTTTGCTACCTGCGCTTTATCATCGCCTTCAACCTCAATAACCAATTGAATACCGCCTTTCTGTAATGTCACGACAAATCCCTGTTCTGCCAGCGCCTCTTTAATCCATAACCGTCGCTGAGCATAATGTTGGCGCATCTTTTTCAGATGCCGCCAGAAATGGCCATCACGGATAAAATCAGCCAGCGTGTGCTGCCATAACAACGGTACGCTACAGGGCATCAGCGACGCCTGCTGGCGGAAATGCTCAATCTGCTTTATCGGCACCACCAGCCAGGCGGTACGTAATGCCGGAAAGAGCGACTTACTGAACGTTCCGGCGTAAATCACTCGCTGCGGGGCATCCAGACTCTTGAGCGGCGGAAGCGGTTTACCGTGATAACGAAATTCGCTGTCGTAATCATCTTCAATAATCCAGGCCTGCACATTCGCCGCCCATGCCAGAAGTTGCCGTCGGCGAGTTAACGACAGCGCCACCCCCAACGGACTTTGATGGGCGGGCGTCACCAATGCAAAGCGTCCCTGCGGGCAATCCCGCATCCCCGCCGCGACATTCAGCCCATCGACATCGACCGGAATCGGCGCCAGCGTAATCCCCTCCTGCGTTATCACCGGGCGAATTAACGGAAAGCCGGGATCTTCCACCCACATGCTGTCTCCCGGCACAGACAATGTACGCAGGATTAGCCGCATAGAATCCGCATAACCGGAGGTAATAAATACCTGTTCCGGCAGACATTCAATGCTACGCGAAACCCGCAGGTAATCGACTATCGCCTGGCGCAAAATCGCCTCGCCGCAGACGTCGCCTAATGCCAGATCGAAGCGTGTCTGCGTGCGCAACCGACGCCCCATTACTCGCGCCCACTTCTCGCGTGGAAAGAGATCCAGCGCCGGTAACCCCATCTGAAAGGGTTTCGGTTCCGGACTTTCTCCGGCAAAAACAGCGGGTATCGGCGGCGCCGTCTCAAACCGTAGAGCGTTGCTCACAAACGTGCCTGCCTGGCCACGTCGCTCCAGCCAGCCCTGCGCCACCAGCTCGCCATAGGCATTTTCCACCGTGGCGCGAGAAACGCCCAATTCCTGCGCCCACGTCCGGCTGGAAGGCAAACGCGTTCCGGGCGCGAGTTCTCCTTGCTCAATGGCCGTTTTTAACTGACGAGCGATGTGCTGATAGCGCGGCATATGGTCTGCTTTTTCTGTAAAAATATGGCTCTCTTTTACAGACCATTATAGTGCTACAGTGCTCGTCATCAACACGAGGAGAAACATGATGACGACGTTACGCCAACCCTATTATGAACTGAGCCCGGAGGTTTACAGCGCTCTGGTGCAGGCGAAAAACGCGCTGGAAAAGAGCACGCTTGACCTCACTCTGATGGAGCTGATTTACCTGCGTGTTTCGCAAATAAATGGTTGTGCATTTTGCCTGGAGATGCACAGTAAAGCGCTGCGTAAGGCTGGCGTAAATCAAGCTAAATTAGATGCGCTGGCAGGATGGCGGGTAAGCCACCATTTCAGCGAGCAAGAGTGCGCGGCGTTAGCCTGGGCGGAATCGGTGACGCACATTGCTGAAACCCACGCCGAAGATAATGTTTACCTGCCGCTGCTCGATCATTTCAGCGCGCGTGAAATCAGCGATCTGACCTTCGCCATCGGTTTAATGAACTGCTTTAACCGTCTGGCGATCGGTATGCGAATGTGACGCATTGTTGCCGGATGGCGCAGATGTCAGCCAACTCTATTATGCGTCAACCTGCAGGCCGGATCGGGCGTTCACGCCGCCATCCGGCAAAAATTAGCCATGCCGCCCCTACCCCGCTGCGTTCATCAGCGGCGTTAAAATCAATCGAAAATTCCCATATCTTGTATGGTTGAATCTTAATTCAACTACATCTAGTATTTCCTGTATCAACACCCGACAATCCGACGCGTTTCATCGCGCCGTTTTCTCATTTTAAATGGAAATACGAATCATGAGCATTACTATTTACACCCGCAATAACTGTGTCCAGTGCCACGCCACAAAGCGGGCGATGGAAAGCCGTGGATTTGAATTTGAGATGGTGAACGTCGATCTGGTGCCGGATGCAGCGGATACGCTCCGGGCGCAAGGATTTCGTCAATTACCGGTGGTGATGGCGGGCGATTTGAGCTGGTCTGGCTTCCGCCCGGACATGATTAACCGTCTGCACCCGACACCCCACGCGGCAAACGCATGAGCGCGCTCGTCTACTTCTCCAGCAGATCTGAAAATACGCACCGCTTTATGCAGCGTCTGGGGCTGCCTGCCACGCGTATTCCGCTCAATGAACGGGAGCGAATTCAGGTAGACGAACCGTACATTCTGGTTGTGCCGTCATACGGCGGCGGCGGGATGGCCGGTGCGGTGCCGCGACAGGTGATCCGCTTTTTAAATGATGAACACAACCGGGCGCGCATTCGCGGCGTCATTGCCTCCGGTAATCGCAATTTCGGCGATGCCTGGGGATGCGCAGGCGATGTGATAGCACAAAAATGCGGCGTACCCTGGCTGTACCGCTTTGAGCTCATGGGCACACAACGCGACATCGATAACGTCCGAAAAGGAGTATATGAATTTTGGCAACAACTACCCCGGAGCGCGTAATGCAGGAAACCATGGATTACCACGCCCTGAACGCGATGCTGAATCTTTATGATAAAGCAGGCCATATTCAGTTCGACAAGGACCAGCAGGCGATCGACGCCTTCTTTGCCGCCCACGTCCGCCCGCATTCCGTGACGTTTGCCAGCCAGCATGAACGTCTGGAGACGCTGGTTCGGGAAGGGTATTACGATGACGCTGTCCTCGCGCGTTACGACCGCGCCTTCGTCCTCCGCCTGTTCGAGCACGCCCACGCCAGCGGCTTTCGCTTCCAGACGTTTCTTGGCGCCTGGAAGTTCTATACCAGTTACACGCTGAAAACCTTCGACGGCAAACGTTATCTGGAACACTTTGAAGATCGGGTGACAATGGTGGCGTTGACGCTGGCGCAGGGTGACGAAACGCTGGCCACCCAACTGACCGATGAAATGCTTTCTGGTCGCTTTCAGCCCGCTACCCCGACTTTTTTAAATTGCGGCAAACAGCAGCGTGGGGAACTGGTCTCCTGCTTCCTGCTCCGTATCGAAGACAATATGGAGTCGATCGGGCGGGCGGTGAATTCGGCGCTGCAACTCTCCAAACGCGGCGGCGGCGTCGCGTTTTTACTCTCCAATCTGCGCGAGGCGGGCGCGCCGATCAAACGCATTGAGAATCAGTCTTCCGGCGTGATCCCGGTGATGAAAATGCTGGAAGACGCGTTTTCGTATGCCAACCAGCTTGGCGCGCGCCAGGGGGCCGGCGCGGTTTATCTCCATGCGCACCATCCGGATATTCTGCGTTTTCTGGATACCAAACGGGAAAATGCCGACGAAAAAATCCGGATCAAAACGCTCTCTCTCGGCGTGGTGATCCCGGACATCACCTTCCGGCTGGCGAAAGAAAACGCGCAAATGGCGCTCTTTTCGCCCTATGACGTACAACGACGCTACGGCAAACCGTTTGGCGATATCGCCATTAGCGAACGGTACGATGAATTAATTGCCGATCCGCACGTGCGTAAAACCTATATTAACGCCCGCGACTTTTTTCAAACACTGGCGGAGATTCAGTTCGAATCCGGGTATCCCTACATCATGTTTGAAGATACGGTAAACCGCGCGAATCCCATTGCTGGTCGCATTAATATGAGCAACCTGTGCTCGGAAATTTTACAGGTCAATAGCGCCTCCCGTTACGACGATAACCTTGACTATACCCACATCGGGCATGACATTTCCTGCAATCTCGGCTCGCTGAATATCGCTCACGTCATGGATTCACCGGACATTGGCCGTACCGTAGAAACCGCTATTCGCGGCCTGACGGCGGTGTCGGACATGAGCCATATACGCAGCGTGCCCTCAATAGCCGCCGGTAATGCCGCCTCTCATGCCATCGGTCTGGGCCAGATGAATCTGCATGGCTATCTGGCAAGAGAAGGCATTGCCTACGGTTCGCCGGAGGCGTTGGATTTCACCAATTTCTATTTTTACACCATTACCTGGCATGCCGTGCATACTTCAATGCGGCTGGCCCGCGAACGCGGCAAAACCTTCGCCGAATTTGCGCAGTCGCGCTATGCCAGCGGCGACTATTTTACGCAGTATTTACAGGACGACTGGCAACCGAAAACGGCGAAAGTCAGAACGCTATTTGCCCGCAGCGGCATTACGCTACCCACACGAGAAATGTGGCTAAAGCTGCGCGACGATGTGATGCGCTATGGCATCTATAACCAAAATTTGCAGGCGGTGCCGCCGACCGGTTCGATTTCTTACATTAATCATGCGACCTCCAGCATTCATCCGATTGTGGCCAAAATTGAGATTCGCAAAGAGGGCAAAACCGGGCGTGTGTATTACCCCGCGCCGTTTATGACCAATGAAAATCTGGACATGTATCAGGATGCTTACGATATCGGTCCGGAAAAAATTATTGATACCTACGCCGAGGCCACGCGCCACGTCGATCAAGGGCTGTCGCTCACCCTGTTTTTCCCCGATACCGCCACGACCCGCGATATCAACAAAGCGCAGATCTATGCCTGGCGAAAAGGTATTAAGTCACTGTATTACATCCGGCTTCGCCAGTTGGCGCTGGAAGGTACTGAAATTGAAGGCTGCGTATCCTGCGCGCTATAAGGAAAGCCATATGAAATTATCTCGTATTAGCGCCATCAACTGGAACAAGATCCAGGACGACAAAGATCTGGAGGTGTGGAACCGGCTGACCAGTAACTTCTGGCTGCCGGAAAAAGTGCCGTTATCGAATGATATTCCGGCCTGGCAGACGCTGAGCGCCGCCGAACAGCAGCTCACCATTCGCGTGTTTACGGGACTTACGCTGCTCGACACTATCCAGAACATCGCAGGCGCGCCGTCGTTAATGGCAGATGCCATCACGCCGCATGAAGAGGCAGTGCTGTCGAACATCAGCTTTATGGAAGCGGTACACGCCCGCTCTTACAGTTCTATTTTTTCCACGCTGTGCCAGACGAAAGAGGTTGATGCCGCCTACGCCTGGAGCGAAGAAAACCCGCCGCTTCAGCGTAAGGCGCAGATTATTTTGGCTCATTACGTCAGCGATGAACCGCTAAAGAAAAAAATTGCCAGCGTCTTTTTAGAGTCTTTTCTGTTCTATTCCGGCTTCTGGCTGCCAATGTATTTCTCCAGCCGCGGTAAGCTCACGAACACTGCCGACCTGATTCGTTTAATCATTCGCGATGAAGCGGTTCACGGTTATTATATTGGCTATAAGTATCAGATAGCGCTACAAAAACTATCGGCAATCGAGCGTGAAGAGTTAAAGCTTTTCGCGCTCGATTTGTTGATGGAACTGTACGACAACGAAATCCGCTACACAGAAGCGTTATATGCGGAAACCGGCTGGGTTAACGACGTCAAAGCCTTCTTGTGCTACAACGCCAATAAAGCCTTAATGAACCTGGGTTATGAGGCGTTATTTCCGCCGGAGATGGCAGACGTGAATCCCGCAATCCTTGCCGCGCTCTCGCCGAATGCCGACGAAAACCATGATTTCTTTTCCGGCTCAGGTTCATCTTATGTGATGGGGAAAACAGTCGAAACCGAAGACGAAGACTGGAACTTTTAACCTTACGGGCATGGGAAATAACGTTACATTTTCCATGCCTTTATTTCAAGCAATACCGGGTTAAATCGCGCAAATATTACAACATGTCCTACACTCAATACGAGTGACATTATTCACCTGGATTCTTCCAATTCAGGTGGATTTTTGCTGGTTGTCTCAAAAAATATCTCTCCCTCCCCATTCGCGTTCAGCCCTTATATCATGGGAAATCACAGCCGATAGCACCTCGCAATATTCATGCCAGAAGCAAATTCAGGGTTGTCTCAGATTCTGAGTATGTTAGGGTAGAAAAAGGTAACTATTTCTATCAGGTAACATATCGACATAAGTAAATAACAGGAATCATTCTATTGCATGGCAATTAAATTAGAAGTGAAGAATCTGTATAAAATATTTGGAGAGCATCCGCAGCGTGCCTTCAAATATATTGAAAAGGGACTATCGAAAGAGCAAATACTGGAAAAAACGGGGCTATCGCTTGGCGTTAAAGACGCCAGTCTGGCCATTGAAGAAGGCGAGATATTTGTCATCATGGGATTATCCGGCTCGGGTAAATCCACAATGGTACGCCTTCTCAATCGCCTGATTGAACCCACCCGCGGGCAGGTACTGATTGACGGTGTTGATATTGCCAAAATATCAGACGCTGAGCTTCGCGAGGTGCGCAGGAAAAAGATTGCGATGGTCTTCCAGTCATTTGCGCTCATGCCACATATGACCGTGCTGGATAATACGGCATTCGGTATGGAATTAGCGGGCATCGCGGCGCAAGAGCGTCGCGAAAAAGCGCTGGACGCCTTGCGTCAGGTGGGGCTTGAGAATTACGCTCACGCCTACCCGGATGAACTTTCCGGTGGGATGCGTCAGCGTGTTGGGCTTGCCCGCGCGCTGGCAATCAACCCTGATATCTTATTAATGGATGAAGCGTTTTCCGCCCTCGATCCATTAATTCGTACCGAGATGCAGGATGAGCTGGTGAAATTACAGGCGAAACATCAGCGCACCATTGTCTTTATTTCCCACGATCTTGATGAGGCTATGCGTATTGGCGACAGGATTGCCATTATGCAAAATGGCGAGGTCGTACAGGTTGGTACGCCGGATGAGATCCTGAATAATCCGGCAAATGATTATGTCCGCACGTTCTTCCGTGGCGTGGATATTAGTCAGGTCTTTAGCGCCAAAGATATTGCCCGTCGCAGTCCGGTCGGCTTAATTCGTAAAACGCCAGGTTTCGGTCCCCGTTCGGCACTGAAATTATTACAGGACGAAGACCGTGAATATGGTTACGTCATTGAGCGTGGCAATAAATTCGTGGGCGTCGTGTCCATCGACTCATTAAAAGCGGCATTAAGCCAGGCGCAAGGGATTGAAGCGGCGCTTATCGACGACCCTTTAGTCGTTGATGCGCAAACCCCACTCAGCGAGTTGCTCTCTCACGTCGGCCAGGCGCCCTGCGCGGTGCCGGTTGTCGATGAAGAACACCAGTATGTTGGCATTATTTCAAAACGTATGTTGCTACAGGCTTTAGATCGCGAGGGGGGTAACAATGGCTGATCAAACGAATCCGTGGGATACCGCACAGGTGGCCGATACTACGACGCAAACGGCTGATGCCTGGGGAACACCGGCAGGCGTAGCCACGGACGGCGGCAGTACCGACTGGTTGAACAGCGCGCCCGCGCCAGCCCCTGAACACTTTTCTCTTCTGGACCCGTTCCATAAGACGCTGATCCCGCTGGATAGCTGGGTCACAGAGGGAATCGACTGGGTCGTCACCCATTTCCGTCCCCTTTTTCAGGGGATTCGTGTGCCGGTGGATTACATCCTTAACGGCTTTCAGCAACTGCTGCTGGGCATGCCCGCCCCTGTGGCGATTATTCTCTTTGCGCTGATTGCCTGGCAGGTTTCCGGCGTGGGCATGGGGATCGCAACGCTGATATCGCTGATCGCCATCGGCGCGATCGGCGCCTGGTCGCAGGCGATGATTACCCTGGCGCTGGTGCTGACCGCCCTGTTGTTCTGCGTCGTGATCGGATTACCGATGGGAATCTGGCTGGCGCGCAGCCCGCGCGCGGCCAAAATAGTTCGTCCGCTGCTGGATGCGATGCAGACCACGCCTGCGTTTGTCTATCTGGTGCCGATTGTCATGTTATTCGGCATCGGTAACGTGCCGGGCGTCGTGGTGACGATTATTTTTGCGCTACCGCCGATTATACGCCTGACGATCCTGGGCATTAACCAGGTGCCTGCCGACTTAATTGAAGCGTCGCGCTCGTTCGGCGCCAGCCCGCGCCAAATGTTGTTCAAAGTGCAGCTACCGCTGGCGATGCCCACCATTATGGCAGGCGTTAATCAGACGCTGATGCTGGCTCTCTCGATGGTCGTCATCGCCTCGATGATTGCGGTCGGCGGGCTTGGCCAGATGGTGCTACGCGGCATTGGTCGTCTTGATATGGGGCTGGCAACCGTCGGCGGCGTCGGCATTGTGATTCTCGCCATCATTCTGGACCGTCTGACGCAGGCCGTCGGGCGCGACTCACGTAGCCGCGGTAACCGTCGCTGGTATACCACCGGTCCTGTTGGGCTAATCACCCGCCCTTTCGTTAAGTAACTCTCCTGACGCCCGGTGACATTGCGCTTACCGGGCTTACAACTCCCTACCATAATTAAAGGAACAACGATGCGACATACTGTGATATTTGCCTCAGCGTTTGCCACCCTTGTCACCGCCAGCGCTTTCGCTGCCGACCTGCCTGGCAAAGGCATTACCGTCCAACCTATCCAAAGCACGATTTCTGAAGAGTCCTTCCAGACGTTACTGGTCAGCCGGGCGCTGGAAAAGTTGGGTTATACCGTAAATAAGCCGAGTGAAGTCGATTACAACGTAGGCTATACCTCCATCGCCTCTGGCGATGCGACGTTTACCGCCGTGAACTGGCAGCCGCTGCATGATGATATGTATGCCGCAGCAGGCGGAGACAAAAAATTTTACCGCGAGGGCGTCTTCGTCTCCGGCGCTGCGCAGGGCTATCTGATCGATAAAAAAACCGCCGAGCAGTACAACATCACCAATATCGCTCAGCTAAAAGATCCGAAAATCGCCAAAATCTTCGATACCAATGGCGACGGAAAAGCGGACATGATGGGCTGCTCGCCGGGCTGGGGCTGCGAAGCCGTGATCAATCACCAGAATAAAGCGTTTGATCTGCAAAAAACCGTTGAGGTCAGCCACGGTAACTATGCGGCGATGATGGCTGATACCATTACCCGTTTTAAAGAAGGCAAGCCGGTGCTGTATTACACCTGGACCCCGTACTGGGTGAGCGACGTAATGAAGCCGGGTAAAGATGTCGTCTGGCTACAGGTGCCGTTCTCCTCTCTGCCGGGCGAACAGAAAAATATTGATACTAAACTGCCGAACGGCGCGAACTATGGGTTCCCGGTTAATACCATGCATATTGTCGCCAATAAGGCATGGGCGGAGAAAAACCCGGCGGCGGCGAAACTGTTCGCCATCATGAAGCTGCCGCTGGCGGATATCAACGCGCAGAACGCCATGATGCATGCCGGTAAATCGTCTGAAGCCGATGTTCAGGGTCACGTGGACGGCTGGATCAACGCCCACCAGCAGCAGTTTGACGGCTGGGTGAAAGAAGCGCTGGCCGCGCAGAAATAAGATCGTTTTTTATGCCGGATAAGGCGCAGTTCATGCGCCGCTATCCGGCCAACGCAATCTCTCCTCAAAGCGCACGATTCATCACGTCACTGTTCCCCTTTATTCATCAACATCCGCTATGATTGTTTTCCCAGGAAATAATTATCTGAATCACGATTACCATAATGACGAAACCCACTCATGAGCTTAGCCCGGCGCTGATCGTTTTAATGTCTGTGGCCACGGGTCTGGCGGTCGCCAGCAACTACTATGCCCAGCCGCTGCTTGATACCATCGCGCATCACTTTTCGCTTTCCGCCAGCTCCGCAGGGTTTATCGTTACCGCCGCGCAGTTGGGCTATGCCGCTGGCCTGTTGTTTCTGGTGCCGCTCGGCGACATGTTTGAACGCCGAACGCTGATTGTCTCCATGACGTTGCTGGCGGCTGGCGGAATGCTGATCACCGCCAGCAGTCAGTCGCTTAGCATGATGATACTCGGAACGGCCTTAACCGGACTGTTCTCCGTGGTGGCGCAGATTCTGGTTCCGCTGGCCGCCACGCTTGCGACGCCCGCCACCCGCGGTAAAGTGGTCGGCACCATTATGAGCGGCCTGTTGCTGGGGATCCTGCTGGCGCGAACGGTCGCCGGACTGCTGGCAAACCTCGGCGGTTGGCGCACCGTATTTTGGGTAGCGTCGGCGCTGATGGCGCTGATGGCCGTCGCGTTGTGGCGCGGACTGCCAAAGCTCAAATCCGACACCCATCTTAACTACCCGCAGCTGTTGGGTTCTGTATTCAGCCTGTTTATTCACGATAAGCTGCTGCGTACCCGCGCGCTGCTGGGCTGTCTGACCTTTGCTAATTTCAGCATCCTCTGGACGTCAATGGCCTTTTTGCTCGCCGCGCCGCCGTTTAGCTATTCCGAGGGGATGATTGGCCTGTTTGGCCTGGCGGGGGCCGCCGGCGCTTTAGGCGCGCGTCCGGCGGGCGGATTTGCCGATAAAGGTAAATCTCACCTCACCACCACGTTCGGCTTACTGCTGCTGTTACTCTCCTGGCTGGCGATCTGGCTTGGGCACACCTCGGTACTGGCGCTGATTATTGGCATTCTGGTACTGGACCTCACCGTTCAGGGGGTACATATCACCAATCAGACGGTCATCTATCGTTTGCATCCGGATGCGCGTAACCGGCTCACCGCCGGCTATATGACCAGCTACTTTATCGGTGGCGCCGCAGGGTCGCTGATTTCCGCCTCCGCCTGGCAACATGCCGGCTGGGCCGGCGTTTGTCTGGCGGGTGTCACGGTAGCCTTACTTAATTTACTGGTCTGGTGGCGAGGTTTTCACCGACAGGAAGCCGTAAATTAAGCGGATAGTGAGCGTTTACCTTTGTTTAAGCTCCTTAGGGTGTTAAGGAGCTCCCCAGTCTGTTAAGGTTATGCTATTCATTTATCATGGTTATTTTTATACCGGTGAAGAATAATATAATTCTATGGAAAGCCCTGCATCCCCATCTGCTCCCAGGCCAATAGCGCCCGTTCAAGGATTCGAAGGTCGTTCACCGATAGCTATCCGTGATATTCCGGTGGCTTTTGCATCGGGTTGTAAGGCCGTTTACCCGGCTTTCGCCCCTCCCGCTTATCGTTCTCTCCTGATTTTTTCATGCAGGCACTCACGCTTTTCTCGTCATTCCTGGATTTGCCGCAGGCGGCGCTTTACCGGGCCCAATGTTCCCGCTGACGTCTCAGTCTGCGTATCATTGGTTGCTTTATAGCCTGAAAGAATGATTTTGTATTAATAATACATTTACTTTATTTGTCACTGTCGTTACTATATCGGCTGAAATTAATGAGGTCATGCCCAAATGGATAGTTCGTTTACGCCCATTGAACAAATGCTAAAATTTCGCGCCAGCCGTCACGAAGACTTTCCTTACCAGGAAATTCTTTTGACTCGTCTTTGTATGCACATGCAAGGCAAGCTCCTGGAAAACCGCAATAAAATGCTGAAGGCTCAAGGGATTAACGAGACGTTGTTTATGGCGTTGATTACGCTGGAGTCTCAGGAAAACCACAGTATTCAGCCGTCTGAATTAAGCTGCGCGCTGGGTTCATCTCGCACCAATGCGACACGCATTGCAGATGAGCTGGAAAAACGCGGCTGGATTGAGCGTCGTGAGAGCGATAACGACCGCCGTTGCCTGCATCTGCAATTAACGGAGAAAGGCCAGGCATTTTTGCAAGAAGTGCTTCCGCCTCAGCATCATTGTCTGCATCAACTCTGGTCATCACTTAGCACAGCCGAAAAAGATCAACTTGAGCACATCACTCGTAAACTCCTGACGCGTCTTGATCAAATGGAGCAGGAAGGCACTGTTCTTGAGGCGCTGCGCTAAAGCGCCGACCCGCTCAAAAATCCAGATTAATAACAGGAAAGCGGACAGGCCGGCACGCATTACTGCTGGCCTTTCTGACAACAGGTCGGCTCAGCCGATGTGAATAATAAGATCGTGGAGAACAACATGAGCGCAAATGCGGAGATCCAAACCCCGCAGCAACCGGCTAAGAAGAAAGGCAAGCGCAAAACAGCGCTGCTACTTCTTACCTTGCTCTTTGTTATTATTGCCGTGGCATATGGAATTTATTGGTTTTTAGTATTGCGTCATATTGAAGAGACAGATGATGCTTACGTGGCAGGGAACCAGGTTCAAATCATGGCGCAGGTGTCAGGCAGCGTGACGAAAGTCTGGGCTGATAACACCGACTTTGTAAAAGAGGGCGATGTTCTGGTCACGCTCGATCAGACTGACGCCAAACAAGCGTTTGAAAAAGCCAAAACGGCGCTGGCCTCCAGCGTGCGCCAGACGCACCAGTTGATGATTAACAGCAAGCAGTTGCAGGCGAATATCGACGTGCAAAAAACCGCCCTGGCGCAAGCGCAAAGCGACCTTAACCGTCGTGTGCCGCTGGGTAATGCCAATCTTATTGGCCGTGAAGAGCTGCAACACGCCCGCGATGCCGTCGCCAGCGCGCAGGCACAGCTGGATGTCGCCATTCAACAGTACAATGCCAACCAGGCAATGATACTCAACAGTAATCTGGAAGATCAGCCTGCGGTTCAACAAGCGGCGACCGAAGTGCGTAACGCCTGGCTGGCGCTGGAGCGTACTCGCATCGTCAGCCCAATGACTGGTTATGTCTCCCGCCGCGCCGTCCAGCCTGGCGCGCAAATCAGCCCCACCACGCCGCTGATGGCCGTGGTGCCTGCAACCGATCTGTGGGTGGACGCTAACTTTAAAGAAACCCAATTAGCGAATATGCGCATTGGGCAGCCAGTGACGGTGATTACTGATATTTATGGCGACGACGTAAAATACACCGGTAAAGTCGTCGGTCTGGATATGGGAACAGGCAGCGCCTTCTCCCTGCTGCCCGCGCAAAATGCGACGGGTAACTGGATTAAAGTGGTTCAACGTCTGCCGGTACGCGTCGAACTGGACGCCCGCCAGTTAGAACAACATCCGCTGCGTATTGGTTTATCGACGCTGGTCACCGTGGATACCGCTAATCGCGACGGTCAGGTACTGGCCAGCCAGGTACGAACGACGCCGGTTGCCGAAAGTAACGCACGCGAAATTAATCTCGCGCCGGTCAATAAACTGATCGACGACATCGTACAGGCTAACGCGGGTTAATCCTGAGGTGCGTGTGATGCAACAGCAAAAACCGCTGGAGGGCGCGCAGCTCGTCATCATGACGATCGCGCTGTCGCTGGCGACATTCATGCAGGTGCTGGACTCCACCATTGCCAACGTGGCGATTCCGACCATCGCCGGGAACCTGGGTTCTTCCCTAAGCCAGGGGACATGGGTTATCACCTCTTTCGGGGTGGCGAACGCTATCTCGATTCCCTTAACCGGCTGGCTGGCGAAACGTTTTGGCGAAGTCAAACTGTTCATGTGGTCGACGGTCGCCTTTGCCGCGGCCTCCTGGGCCTGTGGCGTATCCAGCAGCCTGAATATGCTGATCTTCTTCCGCGTGGTGCAGGGCGTGGTCGCCGGGCCGCTGATTCCGCTCTCGCAAAGCCTGTTGCTGAATAACTATCCGCCTGCAAAGCGCTCCATTGCGCTGGCGCTCTGGTCAATGACCGTCATTGTCGCGCCGATTTGCGGCCCGATTCTGGGGGGCTACATCAGTGATAATTACCACTGGGGATGGATTTTCTTCATCAACGTGCCGATTGGCATCGCCGTCGTCCTGATGACGTTACACACGCTGCGCGGACGTGAAACGCATACCGAACGGCGACGTATTGACGCCGTCGGGCTGGCGTTACTGGTGATTGGCATCGGCAGCCTGCAAATTATGCTCGATCGCGGTAAAGAGCTGGACTGGTTCTCCTCGCAGGAAATTATCATCCTGACCGTGGTCGCCGTCATCGCCATCAGTTTCCTGATCGTCTGGGAACTAACCGACGATCACCCTATCGTCGATCTTTCTCTTTTTAAATCGCGTAACTTCACGATTGGCTGCTTGTGCATCAGCCTTGCCTATATGCTCTATTTCGGCGCCATTGTTCTACTGCCGCAGCTTTTGCAAGAGGTGTACGGCTATACCGCAACGTGGGCAGGTCTGGCGTCGGCGCCAGTCGGCATTATTCCGGTAATTTTGTCGCCGATTATCGGACGCTTCGCGCATAAACTGGATATGCGCAGACTGGTCACGTTCAGCTTCATTATGTACGCCGTCTGTTTTTACTGGCGCGCCTGGACGTTCGAACCGGGTATGGATTTCGGCGCTTCCGCATGGCCGCAGTTTATTCAGGGATTTGCCGTCGCCTGCTTCTTTATGCCGCTGACCACCATTACGCTCTCCGGGTTACCGCCAGAACGGCTGGCGGCGGCATCAAGCCTGTCGAACTTCACGCGAACGCTGGCGGGCTCCATCGGCACCTCGATTACCACCACTATGTGGACCGATCGTGAGTCGCTACACCATGCTCAGCTCACGGAGTCGATTACGGCGTATAATCCAAACGCTCAGGCTATGTACGATAAACTGGAAGGCTTAGGGATGACGCACCAACAGGCGTCAGGCTGGATAGCCCAGCAAATCACGAATCAAGGGCTGATTATTTCCGCCAACGAAATCTTCTGGATGTCGGCGGGGATCTTCCTGGTGCTGCTCGGCCTGGTGTGGTTCGCCAAACCGCCCTTCGGTGCGGGCGGCGGCGGTGGCGGCGCGCACTAACTATCTGATAAAAGGGATCTGCGGATCCCTTTTTTAGTAGACCAACAATCAGAAGAAATATTTGAATCTCAGACGCCCGCCGTAACGCGCATCTTCACTGTTATCGCCATTATTCGGATTGGCCTCTACCCATGAAGCATAGGCACCGAGGTAGATGTTAAAGTTTTTCATATCCATCACGTTGGGGAATAAATATGAGGCATGAATAGTGTGAATATCATAATTGCCGGGATCGGTGATCCAACAATCGTCCTCACAAACGGCATCGATATTGGCAGCATTGAAGGCTTCGATTTTGTTATGCGCATAGATATAACCCAGTTCAAATCGATGCCACAGCGCATTCACCCCAGCGGTAAAATCTGTCTCATCGGTCGCATCCATATAGGCGGTATTCAGGTTAATCACTGCGCCATCTTCCGGGTCAGTTTTTTGACCATTCCAGGTCATGGTAAAACCATAGCCCGTACGATCTGACTGATCGATCCACTTCCCATTCTCATAATAGCCATAGGCGTTGTTAACGACGTTACTTTCCATCGCTATCGCCGTTGAAAAACGCCCGTTTTGCCAGGCGATAACCGGACGGACGTAAGCCACGTTTTTATCGTTGGTTAAATCCATTCCGTGGTACTGCTTCTCGGTATATAACGTACTGCCATTTTCCAGCAATGTGTTAACTTCGAAATACCAGTTGTCGATGGTTTTACTCAGCAGGAAGTTACCCCCACTGTCGCTACGTCCCCGTCCTTCTTTCATCATATAGATATAGCCGTAACCGTCACTGTAAAGATCGTTCGCTGTATTCCCCGAATATTCAATAAACGTATCCTGATTCAGCGGGAACATATCGTAGGCTTCAAAACGACCAACCTTAATTTTCCAGTCATTCTCACGACCAAAGAAGAAAACGGCATCATCAAGGTTCATTTTTCCGGTCAGGTCCGCCAGAGGCTGTACAGAGAATCCGGCAAAATTACCGTTGTCCAGCCGCTGGTAGCCATCAAAGCCCAGCAACAGGCGCCCGTTAATATCCCAGCGTTCATTGGTTCCCGGTGCCCAATCTTTATTCGCTGACGTTCTCATCGATGTCAGACTACCGGAACGGCTTGCCGCATCCATATTAAATTCGACATCGCCATAGAACTTAATATCGCTGAATCCGGATAAGGTCAGCTTCGGCGGTGTTTTACCTGCTGCAATGGGCTCGGCAGACTGGACATTCACCGTCGGCGTAGCGGCGACCTGCTGCTGTTTCAACGAGCGAATTTGCGCCTCGGCATCGGATGCCCGTTTTTCAGCATTAACAACACGTTGCTCCAGTTCAGCCAGACGCTGCTCAATAGTGATATTATTCGCTGCCCAAAGGTTATGAGAAAAGCAAGCACCGATCATCAGCGCCAAATATTTAGCCTTCATTTTTTATCCCTTAAGTTTGATGTATACCAGATAAGATTTGCTAAAAACCCCATCGACCGGCTATTAGTAGAGTCTTGTTATTACCTGGATATCTGGCGCATTCCATTATGTTTTTCTATTAATTATTTATGATTTTTAGTTTATGTGATCAATACACTCTGGCATCGTGAGTTATCCGCCTTTTCTGTTTACCAGATCACATTTTATTATTTAACAGGCCAGGCATTACTTAATTTAAAATGTATTCTCGCCGCAAATATAATAAACGCAAATTATATTAAGCAATAAAAAACCCCGGCCATAAACCGGGGTTAATTTAAATACTGGAAACGCTTACCAATAAGACTAAATATGCAGTTCCTGCAGTTTTTCTTTCGGCAGCGCCAGCTCTTTATTGCTGTTCACGCGCACATCACGCTCCAGAATATGACGGGCAATGTCCTGCGCTTCACTGAGCGAGTGCATCTGATACGTACCGCACTGGTAAACGTTCAGCTCCGGGATCTGGTTTTGATCCTGCACTTTCAGCACATCCGCCATCGCCGCTTTCCAGGCGTCGGCAACACGCTGCTCGTCCGGCGTGCCAATCAGGCTCATGTAAAAGCCGGTGCGGCAGCCCATTGGCGAGATATCGATAATCTCAACGCCGTTACCGTTGAGGTGGTCGCGCATAAAGCCAGCAAACAGATGCTCAAGCGTATGAATCCCTTTTTCCGGCATCACTTCTTTGTTCGGAATGCAAAAACGCAGATCAAACACGGTGATTGCGTCGCCATGCGGAGTGTTCATCGTTTTTGCAACCCGGACCGCCGGCGCTTGCATCCGGGTATGATCGACTGCGAAGCTATCTAATAATGGCATTTAGTCACCTCCGATAATTTTTTAAAAATAAACTGAACTCTTTGTTCCGGGGCGAGTCTGAGTATATGAAAGACGCGCATTTGTTATCATCATCCCTGTTTTCAGCGATGAAATTTTGGCCACTCCGTGAGTGGCCTTTTTCTTTTGGATCAGGCGTGTTTTGCAAGCCACGCGGCAAACGGCTCGGTATCCGCCGCCTCAATCTCCTGCTGACGACGTACTGAAGCGTCACGTTCAGCAATAAACTCTTCTTCCTGTAAAATCTCCAGCGGCTCTTCGCGTAACAGATTACGGTAAGCCTCACCGAACGCTTTCCCGGTGCCGCCAATGCCTTCATCAATCATAGACCGTAGGATCCGGGCGGAGAATGTCAGTTCAGGATTATCAAAGCAGGCGACCAACTCGTCACATACCTTTTGATACTCCTCTCCCCCGTGGATACTGTCCAGCGTTTGCGCCACGCGTTTCAGATCGCGGAAGAGATCTTTCCCTACTTTGGGCAGCGGGAACTGCGCAGTTTCACAGCCAATGCCTAACGTCAGGCCCGGCTTACGCCCTTCCAGAATAACGCGATTCCAGTTAGTACGCGTACATAACAGCTCATCGCTACTCATTTCCGGCGCATCGGCCAATACGCACCAGACCATAAACAGATCGAGGAAGCGCACCTGTTGCTCGTCTACGCCGATCGGTGAGAACGGATTAATATCGAGAGAACGAACTTCGATGTACTCAATACCACCACGCAGAAGCGCATCTGAAGGCGATTCGCCGCTGCGCGTCACGCGCTTGGGACGAATGGGCGCGTACAGCTCATTTTCAATTTGCAGAACGTTGCTGTTAATCTGTAGCCGCTTACCGTCTTTTTCCACACCAATCCGCGCGTACTCCTCGGAAGGGGTTTTAATCGCCCGCTTCAGACCTGCCACATACTCATGCAAATCGTTAAACGTAATTCCGAGATTGCTTTGCGACTTATTGGTATAGCCCAAATCACTCAAACGCAGCGACGTCGCATACGGCAGGTAGTACATGCCGCAGTCCGTTTTTTCAAACGGTAATGTGGTTGGCTTTCCTTGCAGGAAAGAGGAACAAATGGCCGGAGACGCGCCAAACAGATAGGGGATGACCCAGCCAAAACGGTAATAGTTGCGAATCAGACGAAAATAGCCGGCAGAAATTTTTTCTTTTGCCGCTTCGCCTTCCGTAACGCCGCATTTCGCCTGCCAGAACGCCATCGGTAATGAAAAATTGTAATGTACGCCGGAGATGGTTTGCATCAAGGCGCCATAACGATTTTTCAGCCCTTCGCGATAGAGCGTCTTAAAGCGCCCGGTATTGGATGCGCCGTACTGCGCCAGCTCTATGTGCTGCCCTTCCGCAATATAGCAGGGCATACTTAATGGCCACATCCGCTCATCGCCCAGTTTCCTGGCCGTATACCGATGGAGATCGCGCATAAAGGTGAGCATATGCTGGATATCGCCATCGACTGGCGTAATAAACTCCAGTAGGGCTTCCGCAAAATCCGTGGTAATCCATTTATGGGTCAGCGCTGAACCTAACGCTTCAGGATGACCTGTTGTCGCCAGCGTGCCATCAGCATTGACACGCAGCGTTTCGCGCTCTAACCCGCGCTGTATCCCCTTTAACGCCTGAGGATGTTTTTCCAGCCAGGCCAGAGCCTGTGATACGTCCGGGATCAAATTGACCTCCCGCCTGTCCAAATCGTTTTAATAAGCATAACTGTAATGGCGGCCATACATGCCAAACCTACAATTATTACCACCACATCATGCCCTGAACCGTCGCCGCTGCGAGCGCAACATAGCGCAGCGCCTTACCAAGACACAAAAAAAAGATCGTCCGCCCCCACGGGATGCGCATCCATCCCGCTAACAGGCACAACAAATCACCGATGACCGGCATCCAGCTTAATAATAGTGTGGCTGCGCCATAACGCTTTAGCCAGCCAGTCGCTTTTTCCTGCCAGCGCGACGTTTTGCGCAGCGGAAAGAAACGCCCAAGAATAACGTTAGTTACCCCTCCAAGGCTATTACCCATTGTTGCTGTTAAGACTAAGACCCAGGGATGGCTGACGCCGGAGACCAGCATAGCAACCAAAACCACCTCAGAATTACCGGGTAACAGCGTCGCGCTGAGAAAACTACTGGCAAACAGAGACAGGAGCGACAGTCCGTCACTCACAATAGTCGAACATCCACGGCATCCATTCCCGCCGCCCGCGCCGCCTGTAAACCAAAATCGGCATCTTCAAATACCACGCACTGCGTCGGCATAACGCCCATCCGCTGGGCGCACAGTAGGAAGGTGTCAGGCGCAGGTTTGTGATGCTGTACGTGATCTGCCGCCACAACCGCATCAAAATAACGACGCAGCCCCAGATGCGCTAACAAGGCTTCCGCGATAGCGCTTTCGCTACCGGTACCGACCGACATGGGACGCCGCCCATGCCACGCTTTAACCACCTCAACCAGCGGCAGCGGTTCTACGCAGTCCAGCAGGATGCTTTTTACCGCGTCGGTTTTCTCACGCGCCAGTGACAGGGGATCAAGATCGGCATGGTTAAGCTCAATGATTGACTGGGCAATAAGCCAGGTTGGCGAACCGTTAAGCGCGACCATTGCCTGTTCATCAAAACGAAGACCATAGCGCCCCAAAACCTCATGCCACGCTTTGCGATGCGTGGGTTCGGTATCCAGGAGAGTACCGTCCATATCAAAAATCAAACCAGCATAACGTGCGTACATCGTGTTCTCGCAAACCGAATAACCAGACAGTACTTTATCGCAATTGGTTGATTTTGTCGCTAATAGAGATGAGGAGGTGTGTTCAGGATAAGGGGAAAAGCGATTGCAGGGCAGTGACGTATCCGGGAGGATTATTCGCCTTATGGGCCGTTGCTGACGCAACGTTATCCTTCTGATGCCAGCGGTGATTACCGCTATCTTATCTGCATCTTCATCGCTGAAAGTACGGAGAATAAAGTATGGAGAATAT